>QEUZ01000185.1 GCA_003577355.1 Chloroflexota bacterium
TACCATCCTCGACGGCATCAAGGCGGACGACCCCAACTTCAACTACGAGATCCTGCCCTCAACCGAGGAGGATGGCTACACCCCGGCCAACATCACCGCCGAAGACTCGCCGCTCGTGCTGGCCTTGCAGGATGCCGTGCGCGGCGTGCTGGACAAGGAGCCGGAATTCTTCCGCACCTGGGCCGGCGCCACCGACGGCCGGCTCTATCGCTTCGCCGGCATCGACACCGTCGGCTTCGGCCCCAGCGGCGAAAACGCCCACGGCGCCAACGAGGCGGTCTTCGTCGACGACCTCATCGCCCAAGCGCAGGTCTACCAGGCGGCGATCCGGCAGTTACTGGGGTAAGGAATTTGCGGTTCACCGATCATCGCGCTGAACCGGAATTGACCGCCCCAGAATCGGTTGTTACAATTGCGATCCGCAAGGACACCTTGCGGGAAACTCTGGCGACGATCGGGAGTAGTAGACCACCCGACAGCGAGCCGGCGGTGGTGCAAGCCGGCAGATGTGGTCGAACTCGCCCGGGAGCTGCGGTCGTGACGGTGCAGCCACAATAGCGACCGCCGGGTAGCCTCCGTTAGCGGGCAACCAAGCGGACCAGCCGGGCCGGACGCGAGCGCGATCTTGGGGCTGTAGCTCAGCCGGGAGAGCGCAACACTGGCAGTGTTGAGGTAAGGGGTTCGAGTCCCCTCAGCTCCACCAGCCACCGCGCCGCGCGGGTTTCCAGCCGGTCAAGCAGGGTGGTACCGCGGAAGCCAAGCCTTCCGTCCCTGATGGGGCGGAAGGCTTGTTGTTTGTTGGCTTTCAGCGTTGAGCGATCAGCTGTGAGCTGTGAGCGATCAGCTGTGAGCGATCAGCTATCAGTTTTGGAGCATGTGGATGCCAAGTCTGGTTAGGCAGTTTCAACCCACGAACCAACTGGATCAGGCTTTTGCGCTCAGGCTTACCACGCCGTCCAGGTGACGCACCGTGGACGGCACAGAGCAACTTCCGCAACCTACGAAACGCTCACAGCTCACAGCTCACAGCTCACAGCTCACGGCTCACAGCTCACGGCTCACAGCTCACAGCTCACGGCTCACAGCCCAGAAGGGAGATCCCGCATGACAACCGCGGCTGCGCCCGCCAAACCGAAACGCGAACGCTTCAGCCCGACAGCATTCGAACAGAAGTGGCGCGATGCCTGGGATGCCGCTAAGCTGTACAAGTTCGACCCACACCCAGACCCACCGAAGCCCAAGTGGTACGCCGTGACGATGTACCCCTATCCCAGCGGGGACCTGCATATCGGTCACTGGTACGCGATGGCCCCGCCCGATGCTGCCGCGCGCTATCGCCGCATGCGCGGCTACAACGTATTCTTCCCAATGGGGTTCGATGCCTTCGGCTTGCCGGCGGAGAACGCTGCGATCAAGCGCGGCGCCCACCCCTATACGTGGACGATGGCGAACATCGAGAACATGCGCCGCCAAATGCGCTCGATGGGCACGATGTTCGACTGGGACCAGGAAGTCATTACCTGCCAGCCGGAGTACTACAAATGGAACCAGTGGTTCTTCCTGCAGTTCCTGAAGGCCGGGTTGGCCTATCGCGCCGAGGCGAGCGTCTGGTGGTGTCCCAGTTGCCAGACAGTGCTGGCCAACGAACAAGTCGTCGATGGCCGCTGCGAGCGCTGCGAGACAGAGGTGTATCGCCGCGAGTTGGAGCAGTGGTTCTTTAACATCGTGCGCTACGCCGAAGAGCTGCTGAACTACGACGGGCTGGACTGGCCCGAGCGCGTCAAGACAATGCAGCGCAACTGGATCGGCCGCTCCGAGGGTGCGCGTGTCACGTTCAAGACCGAAGCCGGCGACGCCATTGAGGTGTTCACCACCCGCCCGGATACGCTCTGGGGAGCAACCTTCATGGTGCTGGCCCCCGAGCATCCGTTGGTTGAGAAGCTGACGACTCCCGAACAGCGCAGCGCGGTGAGCGACTACCAGGCCCACACCCGCCGCCAGTCCGAGATCGAACGCCTGTCTACCGACATCGAGAAGGAGAAGACTGGCGTCTTCACCGGCGGTTATGCCATCAACCCGGTCAACAACGAGCGCATCCCCGTCTGGATCGCCGACTACGTGCTGATGACCTACGGGACTGGCGCGATCATGGCGGTGCCAGCCCACGACGAGCGCGACTGGGCCTTCGCCCACAAGTTCGGCCTGCCGATCGTGCCGGTCATCGAACCAGCGAGTGGCGACCTGTACGATCCCGACGGGAACCTGCGCTTCCACCACGACTACGGCACAATGATCAACTCTGGCGAGCTGACCGGCACACCCGGCGATGTCGCCGTGTCGAAAACGATCGAATGGTTGCAGGCGCGTGGTATCGGTACCGGCGAGGTCACCTACCGCCTGCGCGACTGGGGAGTATCGCGCCAGCGCTACTGGGGCACACCGATCCCGATCATCTACTGCGACGACCACGGCGCGGTGCCGGTGCCGGAGGAAGACCTGCCGGTGCTCCTGCCGCTGGACGCCGAGTTCAAGCCGACCGGCGAATCGCCGCTGAAGTACAACGAGGAGTTTCTGAACGCGCCGTGTCCCATCTGCGGTAAGCCCGGCCAGCGCGAATCCGACACAATGGACACGTTCGTCGATTCGTCCTGGTATCAGTACCGCTACCTGAGCCCACACGACGATGAGCTGCCGGTCGATCCTGACCTAGCCTCACTGTGGTTGCCGGTCGACCAGTACACCGGCGGTATCGAGCACGCCACGATGCACCTGATGTACACGCGCTTCTTCACGAAAGCGATGCGTGATATCGGCCTCCTGTCGTTCGGCGAGCCGTTCACCCGCTTGTTCAACCAGGGCATCATCCTGGGTGAAGACAACGAGAAAATGTCCAAGAGCCGCGGTAACGTGATCGACCCAGACGATCTGGTCGAACGCTTGGGCGCCGATACGGTGCGCTTGTTCCTGATGTTCCTCGGCCCGTGGGACCAGGGCGGCCCCTGGAACTCACAGGGCATCGCCGGCATCCAGCGTTTTCTGGAACGTGCCAACACCGTCATCAGTGAAACGGCTGGCAACGCGACCGCTGCGGTGGACGACGACGCCACTCGCCAGTTGCGGCGGATCACCCACCAAGTCATCCGCGATGCCACCGAAGACATCGATGGCTTCCAGTTCAACACGATGATCGCCGAGCTGATGGAGTTCGTGAACGACCTGATGCGCCTGAAGGACACGCCAGTCGCCCACACTGCCGCCTGGCGCGAGGCAACCGAAACGCTGGCGCTGTTGTTGGCCCCGCTTGCCCCCCATACCGCTGAGGAGTTCTGGCACATCTTGGGCAAGCCTTTCAGTGTCCACCAGCAGGCGTGGCCAACGTGGGACCCCGCGATAGCCGCAGAGGAGACACTGGACATCGCCGTGCAGGTCAACGGCAAGGTGCGCGACCGCATAACGGTCGCTGCCGACGCCAGTGAGTCCGACGTGCTCGCCATCGCCAAGGCCAGCTCGAAGGTTGCGCAATGGCTGGACGGCAAAACGATCGTGCGTGAGATGTACGTGCCCGGGCGCCTGGTGAACCTGGCAGTAAAGGGGTAACCGCAGCCAACGCGCGCACATTTCCACCCCGTCCCACAGAGCAACTGTCGACGGGGTGGCGTGTCCGAGGTTTGCGATATGCTGCTCGTCACACGCCTCGTCCCGCTGGGGGCGAGGTGCTGTGGTATCCACGTACACCGCGCTGAGCACGAGATGATGTCGAGGGTGAGGTCACTGTGTCACCGTGGCTCCTCATGGCCATCGCAATCGGCTTCGAGATCGCCGGCACATCGGCGTTGAAGTATTCCGATGGCTTCACCAGACCAGCCCCAACCGCGATCACCCTCGGAGCATACGCAATCGCGTTCTATCTGATGTCGCTGGTCACTCGTACCCTTGAGGTCAGCACCGTCTACGCCATCTGGTCGGGCGCCGGTATCTCGTTGCTGACGCTGATCGGCTATTTTGTGCTGGGCGAGTCGCTCTCGCCGCTGAAGGCGGGCAGCATTGCGCTCATCGTCTGCGGCATCGTCGGGTTGAACCTGGCCGGAGCCGGCCACTGAACCGCTAGCGGGCCTTGCGCTGAATCACGTCGACCAGGACAGCCGCCCCGCTGACGATCTCCGCCAGTTCCAGCCCGCCATAGCCCAGCAGGATACCGTTGCGAGGGGACATGGCGTGATAGTAGCCGTCGAGGGTTGATACGGCGACGTTGCGCGCCAACGTCTCGCGCGCAATATCGCGGGCGTCGATTTCCTCGCGTAGCTCAAGGAAGGCGTGCAAGCCCGCCTCTAGCCCGATCAGCCGCGCCAGCGGCTCAACCGGAGCGAGCGTCGCTCGCAGTGCAGCGCGCTTCTCGGCGTACTCCCGGCGCATTCTGCGAATATGCCGCTCCAAATGTCCACCCTGGATAAAGCTCGCCAGTGCACGCTGTACCGGCCAGGGCGTGTGGAAGTCGGTTAGGTGCTTCAGGCGCACCACGCGTTCCCGCAGTGGAGGCGGAGCAACCAGGTAGCCAAGGCGCAGCGCGGGCGATAGCACCTTGGAGAACGTGCCGATGTAGGCCACCCTGCCGCTGGTATCGAGCCCCGCCAACGCCGGCAGTGGCGGCGCATCGAAGCGGAACTCACTGTCGTAATCGTCCTCGACAATCAACGCATCGTTCGCGGCTGCCCACTCCAGCAGCGCCATCCGCCGCGGGATCGGCAAGCGCCCACCGAGCGGGTACTGGTGCGACGGGGTAACATAGACGACGTATGGGGCGTCCGAGCCGCTCGGAAGTGCATCGACCTGCACGCCATCATCGTCGACCGGGACCGGCAAGATCCGCGCTCCACGTCCGAGCAGCACATGCCGAGAGACCGGGTACCCCGGCTCCTCGAAAGCGGCGACATCCCCCGGCAGGAGGATCGCACGCGCCAGCAAATCCAGCGACTGGATCGCGCCGCTGGTGACAACAATATCGTCCGGTCCGCAGGCCACGCCGCGCGCTCGTCCCAAATATCCGGCAATCGCCGCGCGCAGCTCCGGGTCGCCGCTTGGCGCCCCGTAATCGGCCGGTGGCGGGTGCGAGCCGATATCCGCCCAGATTTTCCGCCAAACATCCGGCGGTACCGACTGGACCGCCGGCTTGCCCAGCCGGAACTCGATGACGCCGGGGCGCAGCGGTTCGAACGTGAGCGCGGGTGGAGCAGTTGGGCGCAGCCAACGCGGGGCGCCGCTGGGCGTCGGCATCGCCGGACGCGGCAGCACCGGCAGGTCGTGCGCCACATAGGTGCCGGAGCCATGTTGCCCAACAACATAGCCATCCGCGAAGAGATCGTCGAACGCCGCGAGGGCGACGTTGCGGGAAATGCCGAGCTCGGCAGCCAGCGAGCGCGTGGACGGCAGGCGGGCGCCGGCCGGCAGGCGTCCATCAAGAATCGCCTGACGCAACTGCTGGGTCAGCTGGCGATGGAGCGGTACCACGGACGTTCTGTCGAGTTGCAGCGGCAGGTCCACGGCGGCCCCCTACTGGTTCCCAATTCTGGCTCGAAAGTGGCTCTGTCGAGGCGGCCACTTGCCGTCGAGTATAGTGGCCGGCACGAAGAGGAGGCCAACGCTGACGACCTATCGCTTGCGGGTTGATCCCGCAATCTACGCGACGTTCCCTGACTACGCTGGGCTGGCGATCTATGCCCGCGGGTTACACAACGGCCCAAGCGACGCTGCCAGCCTCGCCCTGCTGGCGGAAGAAAGCGCTGCCTGCCGGGCAGCCTTCGGGCAGAACAAGGCGGCCAGCCACCCAAACATCGTTGCCTGGCGCGAGGCGTTCGCGCGTTTCGGATCCAAGCCCAGCAAGTACCCCTGCTCGCCGGAAGCGCTCATCTCGCGGGTGTTACGGGGGAACGACCTGCCGGCGATCAACCGCGTGGTCGATCTCTACAACGCCATAAGTGTGCGTTATGTCTTACCGATCGGTGGCGAGGACTGGGACATGCTCACCAGCGATGGCGTGCTGACCTTTGCGCGTGGCGACGAGCCGTTCGTTGAGCTCTCCGGCGGCGTCGAAGAAACGAGCTACCCTGACCCGGGCGAAGTCATCTGGGCCGATAGCAGCGGCATCACATGCCGGCGCTGGAACTGGCGGCAGTGCCGGCGGACCCGGCTCACCGAGGCCACAACCAACGCCTATTTCATCCTGGATAGCCTGCCGCCCTTCAGCCAGGCCGACCTGCTCGCAGCTGGGAACGACCTGGCAGAGCTCCTGCGCGGCGTCAGCGCAGGCTGTGCGATCGAGATGGAGCTGCTGCGCGCCTGACGCGCCGGAGAGGGACCACCGATGACCGCCGAAGCCCGTCCGACAACGCATCCGTTCAACATGCACATTGCCGTCCACGCGCAACCCGCCGCGTTTCGCACCGTGGTAGAGAGCACCAGCACTATGGTTCAGCAGCTCGCGCAGGGGCTGGCCCACGCGGAGCGCCTGTTTCTGGTCGGCATCGGCACCTCGTACCACGCGGCGCTGGCTGCCGAGCACTTTTTCCGGGTGTACGGGGGCGGCATCCCGACGCACGTTGTCCATTCGTTCGATTTCGTGCTGTACGGCCCGGAACTGACCGCGCGCGATGCTGTTGTCGTCATCACACACACTGCTAACAAGAGCTACAGCGTCCAGGCGCTGGAGCGCGTGCGCGCAACCGACGCCCGCCTGGTACTGGTCAGCGGCGAGGGCGGTGGGGCGAAGCATCCCTGGGTCGAGGATGTCCTGACGACCGTGCCGCAGGAACAGTCTGCTGCCTACACCATCTCTTACAGCGGGGCGCTCGCGGCGCTGGCTGCACTGGCAGCCGCCATTGGCGCTGTACGCACTGGCAGCCAACGACTCGACCCAAACGTGCTGCTGTCAACCGTTCCGGGGGCCATGTCCGCAGCGCTCGCCACCGAGCCAGCGGTCGCTGAGATCGCCCGACACACGAAGGATCGCCGTCGCATTTGGCTGGTCGGCGGAGGGCCGAGCGCGATCACCGCGCCGGAGACAGCGCTTAAAATCAAGGAAGCCGCCTACCTGATGGCGGAGGGGATGTCCACAGAGCAGATGTTCCACGGTCCGTTCCAGTGTGCGGCGGCCGAAGACCTGTTTGTCCTGATCGCGCCAAGCGGACCAGCCCAGGAGCGCACCCTGCAGCTCGCCGGGCCGGTCAAGGCGATCGGCGCCGACTACCTGCTGGTCAGCGATGGAACCGCCGCCCTTGCCAAGGCGGACGCGCTCGCGACCATCGATGTGCCGCCTGTACCAGAGGTCTTCACCCTGCTGAGCTGCCTCATCCCCATGCAATTGCTGACCTACCACTACGCACTTGCCTGCGGGACGAACCCGGATAGCTTTCACCTTGATGATGCACGCTTCATGCGCGCTTACCGCATGAACACCCTGTAGCAGCTCCGCGGGCACATGGTAGGGTTAGCGTTTGTCCCTGGGACCACAACGGCAGACAAGGAGCACCTCCATGCGCGAGCGCTTTGCGCCGATTGAGCCATACGCCAGTGGCATGCTCGACACCGGCGATGGGCACCAGGTGTATTGGGAAGCCTGTGGCAACCCACAGGGGGTCCCAGCCGTGTTCCTCCACGGGGGGCCGGGCAGCGGCTGCTCCGCAGGGCAACGACGGCTCTTCGACCCAGAGCTGTTCAACGCGGTGCTGTTCGACCAACGCGGCAGCGGTCGTAGTCGCCCGCTCGCGGAAGAGTCGCTCGAGCACCTGCGGACCAACACCACCGCGCACCTGATCGCAGATATCGAAGCCCTGCGCGCGCTGCTGAACATCGAGCGCTGGATCATCGTTGGCGTCTCCTGGGGCAACACGCTGGCGCTGGCCTATGCCCAACAGTATCCCCAACACGTCAGCGGACTTGTACTTGCCTTTGTAACCACGACCTCTCGTGGCGAAGTGACCTGGATCACGGAAACCGTGGGGCGCATCTTCCCGGAGGAATGGGAACGCTTTGTCGGGGCCATTCCCGAACGTCTCCGCCACCTGCGGCCAGTTGACGCCTACGCTGAGATGCTGAGCGACGCTGACCCGGCAGTCCGCGAACAGGCGGCGCTCGAGTGGTGCCTCTGGGAGGATGCCCACGTCTCGCTCACCCCTGGTCATACGCCCAGCCTGCGCTACGAAGATCCGGCCTTCCGCTTGCGGTTTGCGCGTCTGGTCACCCATTACTGGCGCAACGATGCCTTCCTCGGCCCGGAGCAACTGATCCAGAACGCCGGTATCCTCAACGGCATCCCCGGCGTCCTCATTCACGGCAAGTACGACATCAGCGGCCCGCTCTACACCGCCTGGCAGCTCCACAAGCGCTGGACCACCAGCCGGCTGGTCGTCCTCGACGACGCAGGCCACGGCGGCGGCAACGACTTCTACACCGTC
>QEUZ01000186.1 GCA_003577355.1 Chloroflexota bacterium
CGGTTGGGACCGCTCGTCGTTCGCGCTGGCGCTCTCCATCTTCGCGGTTGTCTCCGGCGTTGTGCCGCCGTTTGCCGGTCGCCTGGCCGACCGCTACGGTCCACGCCTGGTCCTGACCGCAGGCGCGCTGCTGAATGCTGTTGGCATGATCCTGATGGCGTTTACCCCCAACCTTTGGTACGCCTACATCGTCTATGGGGTCGTTATCGGCCTGGGCTTCGGGGTGGCAGGGCAATCGGTCAACGCCGCGCTCCTCTCGCGCTGGTTCGCGCGCCGGCGGGGGATGGCGCTCAGTGTGGCCTCGACCGGGCTGGGCGCTGGCCAGTTGGTTCTTGTGCCGCTGGCGACGCTGATCATCGTCACGGTCTCCTGGCGAGCGGCCTTCGCGATCACCGGGCTGGCCGCGCTGACAATCGTGCCGCTGTGCCTGGTGCTCTTGCGCCGCCCACCACCGATGGAGGAGGAACAGGCTGCGTCCGATGCGCCAGCGCCTTCTACTCCGGGCTGTCTGCCTGCCGAACTGATCCGCATGCAAACGCGGGCGGCGTTTCGGTCGCGCTCGTTCTGGCTGCTGGCAGGCGGGTTCATGGGGTGCGGGTTTTCGATCTATCTGCTGATGACCCACATGGCGGCGCTGGCAACCGACCGGGGGATCTCCGCAGGCCAAGCCGGCACGGCGCTCGGTCTCGTCGGCGGTATGGGGGTCGTCTCAGGTGTGCTGATGGGGTCGCTCTCCGACCGCATCGGCCGTAAACACCTGCTGGTGGCCCTGTACCTGATGCGGGCGGTCGCCGTGCTGGTGTTGATGGCGGCCGACAGCGCAGCCGCGCTGTACCTCTTCGCTGTGTTGTTCGGCATCTCGCGCGCGAACGGGGCGCTGGTCGCAGCAGCGGTGATCGATTTCCACGGTCGGCAGGCGGTGGGGTCGATCCTCGGCTACGTCACCACTGGCCACCAGTTGTTCGCGGCGCTCGGCGCGTGGGTCGGGGGGCTGGCGTTCGACCGCACTGGGTCGTACACCCTGGCGCTGGCCCCGTGCGTGGCGCTGATGCTCGGCGCTGCGTTCGCCAGCGCCCTGCTCGATGAGCGCCGGCCGAGTGTGGCGGTGCGTCTGCAGCCATCGGCGGTGGGAGACTGACCGCTGCCGCAACCATCTTCCGTTGCAGGCGTTGCCGCACGCCGTTCGCCCCATGCACCGGAGGATGCTCCGCGGCGCACCGCCGCGGCCAGCATTTGCCGTGGTACGAACAGCCGCGCGCGAGCTTGCTATGTCACAATACATAGCCGGGTACTGGGGTCGCGCGGTCCGTGCGTTCTGGTGTGCTGGGCGGCTACACGCCTGTTTTTTGACCGCGCAGATGTATCGACAGGGGGCCACAGATGGCCGGACATTCCAAATGGGCGCAGATCAAGCGCCAGAAGGCTGCCAACGATTACA
This sequence comes from Chloroflexota bacterium, assembly GCA_003577355.1. Classification (GTDB taxonomy): domain Bacteria; phylum Chloroflexota; class Chloroflexia; order Thermomicrobiales; family CFX8; genus CFX8. The sequence goes on from QEUZ01000186.1 coordinate 1,439, forward strand.
AGAAGGGCGCGATCTTCTCCAAGCTCTCGCGCGAGATATATGTCGCTGCCCGTGAAGGTGGCCCGAACCCGGATGCAAACGTGCGCCTGCGCATGGCGCTGGAGCGTGCCAAGCGCGAGGGGATGACCGGCGATACGATCGAGCGGGCGATTGCCAAAGCAAGCGGCGCGGGCACCGATGGTGAGTCGTACCAGACGGTGTTCTATGAAGGCTATGGGCCAGGTGGCGTCGCGATCATGGCGATTGCCCTGACGGATAACCGCAACCGGACAGCGGCGGAGATCCGGCATGCCTTTAGCCGGCACGGTGGGGCGCTCGGAGAAACCGGCTCGGTCGGTTGGCAGTTCGATACGGTTGGTCAGATCATCGTCCCGCTCAATGGGCACGATGCGGACGAGATCGCCCTCCTGGCGATCGACGCTGGCGCTACCGATGTCGTGACCGAAGAGGATGAGATCATCATCACAACCGAGCCGAGTGATTTGAGCGCGGTAACTGAAGCGCTGCGGGGCAGCGGCATCGAGCCGGCGGAATCTGGCATCACCCGCGTGGCGCAGAACATGGTTGAAATCGACGCTGCCCAGACGGCGACGGCCATCAAACTCCTCGATGCGTTGGAAGATCTCGACGATATTCAGGAGGTCTTCACCAACGCATCGTTTGCCGAATCCGCCGTGCCAGCCTAAGCGGAGCAGCTGCGCACGCCGCCGGCCCGCCGATTCATCCGCCGCAGGCAGGGCTGCGTACTGTAGTCAAGACGAGCGGTGAGGAGCGCAGGTGGCCCAGGGGCCGGACGACCTCGCACACACCGAAACCACCGAGACAATCGCCTCCGCGCGGAGCGAGAGTGAGCTCATGGCGCGCCTGCGCTCCGGCGACGACGCAGCGCTTGGGGAGTTGTACGATCGGTACAGTGGCCCAGCGTTTGCACTCGCGCTGCGCATGTTGGGCGAGCGGGGCGTCGCGGAAGATGTCGTCCAGGAGGCGTTCTTGTCTGTCTGGCGGCGGGCCAGCACGTTTGACACGGAACGTGGCAGTGTGCGCGCCTGGTTATTGTCGATCGTGCGCAACGCTGCGATCGACCGGACGCGTGGTCGCAACCGGCAGCGCCAGGGCGATGTCGCGCTCGATGATGTCGCCTACCGGCTTGCAGCTGACGATGTGTGGTCGGAAGTGGCGCAGCGACTGGAGCGCGAACGGGTGCGCGCAGCGTTGCGAGAGCTGCCGTCTGAACAGCGCGAAACGTTGGAGCTCGCCTATTTTGGCGGCATGACCCAGGCAGAGATCGCCGCACGGACTGGTGAACCGCTCGGGACGGTGAAGAGCCGCGCGAGGCTTGGGCTGCGCCGGTTGGAACGTCTGTTACGCGCTGGATACGAGAACGGGCCAGATGGATCGCTTGCCTGACGCGCCGGCCGGGGCGCCGGACGCCGACGAACTGCTGGAGCTCTATGCGCTCGACTTGCTAGAGGGCGAGGACGCGCTGGAGGCCGAGCGGCTGCTCGCCCGCAGTGCGGAAGCGCGCGAGCGGGTGCGCGCCTTGCGGGGGGTTGCGGCGATGCTCGCGTTGGACATCGAGCCGGCCGAGGCATCACCCAACCTGAAGGGGCGCATCCTCGCGGCTGCGCGTGCCGACGTGGACGATGCGTCGGCGCCGGCCGCAGCCACTCCCGCGCCGATACGGCTGGACGCTGTGCGGGCAGCGCGCGCCGGCTGGGTGGACCGGCTCGGCTGGGCCGCGGCGGCGGTGCTGGCACTGGCGCTGGTCGGCTCGTTGGTCTGGAACATGCAACTGCGCGACGAGCTGCGTCAGCGGCCGGACGCGACGATCTTCGCCGTCCACGGCAGCGAAGATGCAGTGGGGGTGACGGGCGAGGTCGTTGTCCTCGGCGACGATGGTACGACGATTGTGACGCTGCGCGGCTTGCCGCAACTCGAACGCGGCATGGTCTATCAAATCTGGCTGATCGCTGGGGAGACTCCTGAACCAGATGTGACGTTCGTTGGAGACACAACCGGCTTGGCGAGTGTGGGCGTCGCCGGGAGCATCTCCGGCTTCGATACCCTGGCGATTACCGTGGAACCGGCCGGGGGGTCCAGCGCGCCGACATCGCCGCCAATCATTTTGAGCGACCTCACGACCCAGTCGTAGCATCCACCATTTCCGCTTAGGAGCGGCTAAACAGAATGTTCCCCCGTGACTTCGCGAACCGGCATCGCTAGACTCAGGTGACGGCGGCCGGTGTTGGCCGCAGCAACGCTACACAGGCGTGGCAGTGCTGGAACAAACCCCCGAACAATTGCACCAACGGCGCGCGGCAGTGCAGCCCCCGCGCGATGAACACCGCCAACGGCGCGATGTTGCTTCGGCGCGTGACTCCCGTCGTCGCCAGGTGCAGCGCATCCTCATTATCATCCTGGTGCTGAACCTGGCAGTCGCTGCGGCGAAGGTCTTCTTCGGCATGGCGACTGGTTCGCTGGCGATCACCGCCGACGGCTTCCACTCGCTGCTGGATGGCGCTTCCAATGTCGTCGCGTTGGTCGGGATCATCGTCGCGGCACGGCCACCAGACCCCAACCACCCCTACGGTCACCATCATTACGAAACGTTGACCTCGCTCGGTATCGCCGCGCTGATGCTGCTGACCCTGTACGGGATCATCCAGGGCGCCTGGGCGCGCCTCGGGTCCGGGCAGGCTCCGGAAGTGTCCGCGGCCAGTTTCGCGATCATGCTCGTGACGCTGGCAGTCAACCTGGGGGTGACGACCTGGGAACGGCGCGAAGGCCGGCGACTCGGCAGTAACCTGCTGGTTGCCGACGCGCGGCACACATTGAGCGATGTCTTTGTGTCGCTCTCGGTGCTGGCGTCGCTCGCGCTTGTTGCCCTGGGCATCCCGGCAGCCGATGCAGCGGTGTCGCTGCTGATCGCCGGGGCAATTGCCTGGGCTGCCTGGTCGATCGTGCGGGATGCCAGCCATGTGCTGACCGATGCGACAACTGTGGACACCGAGCGGCTGGAGAACGCCGTCCTTTCTGTCGAAGGGGTGCGCGGAACCCACAACATTCGCTCGCGTGACGGCGAGGGGCAAATTTGGGTTGATCTGCACATCCAGGTTGACCCAACGCTGGATGTGGAACGCGCGCATGAGATCGCCAGTACCGTCGCCGCGCGGGTGGAACAGGAACTGGATGATCCTGCCGATGTGACTGTGCATGTCGAACCGGCTGATGCACGCCACTTGCGCAGCGTCCGGGGACACAACCCCGGACGCTGATAACCCACAGATACTGCTGAGCTCAAGGAGATACGTCAGGAGCGCTTCTGCCCGCGGGAACGCTTTTCACGCAACGGGCCGAGTTGGAACGCAATTTCGTTTTCGCTTGGGTTGCTAAGCCAGGTCAGCGACTTGTTGACGAGCCGAGCCGCGCGACTGAAGCGGATCTTCTCGCCACGATTGGCAGCTTCGGCCCCGACATTGACCGCGACAACGTCGCCATCCTTGTAATCAGTCAGAACGGCGAGATATTTTTCGTAGTTGAACCCCGCCGCCTTCTTGCTGTGCAACAGCCGTTCGAGTTCTTCGCCCTGTACCTTCCGGTGTTCCATCCGAATGGTTCCTCCCACTGCCCGCATTGGGTTCTCGACATTCGCATACCCAATTGCGTCTATCCCCGATCGGCGGATCGGGTACAGTAATCCTCGCAGGTATCTTACAGCCGGTAGATATCATCCAACAATTGCGACGATATCGTCTCGTAACTGATTCGCTCTTCTCGGTCTCTACTAAGAGCGATGTGTGGACGGCATCGCTTGCTCAACCGTGGCGAGAAAAGGTGAAGCAAACATTGTCTCAACATGTTTGGAATTGTCCGCGGCTGCCTTCCTCTCTATCTCAATAGCGCCTTGGCGCTCTCAGAAATACGCTACAATGGTGCGTTGCAGGCTGCTGTACTGATGTGGTGCAACCGGAGGAATGCCGCGTGTTGAGTCAGGAGGATCGGTCGTTCATTGCGCGCATGCCGAAAGCAGAACTGCACGTGCATCTGGAAGGGAGCGTGCGTCCGGCAACCCTGCTGGAGCTCGGCAAGCAGCATGGGGTTGTTTACCCCTTCACCGATGCCGCTGGGGCGCTGGAGTGGTTTCGTTTTCGCGATTTTCCGCACTTCATCGATATCTATCTCGGCGTCATGCAGAGCCTGTTGACCTCGGAAGACCACGAGCGCGTCGTCTACGAGATCGGTGAGGATGCTGCGCGGCAGAACATTCGCTACATGGAAATCACCTTCTCGCCGGCATCGCCGCTGAACCCGCGCTCCAGCGCACTGCCAGACGTGGTGCTGCGCGGCATTCGGGCCGGGGCCCGCCGGGTTTGGCAGGACTTTGGCGTCCAAATGGCGTTCATCCTCGATCCGGTGCGCACGCGTACCGAAGAGGAGGTGTACTGGTTTGCCCGCTGGTGTGCCGATAACTTGGGTGATGGGCTGATTGGGTTCGGCTTGGGCGGTACCGAGGTAGATAATCCGCCGCAGCGCTACCAGCGCGCGTTCGACTGGGTACGCGCTGCCGGCGCGCGCGTCTCGGTGCACGCGGGGGAGACGGTTGGGCCAGAGAGCGTGCGCGCGGCACTGGCTGTCGGTTCCGAGCGCATCGGCCACGGTGTGCGCGCGGTCGAGGATCCAGAGCTGGTGCGCGAGCTGGCCGACCGCGGCGTCGTCCTCGAAGTCTCGCCCACCAGCAACATCTGCCTGGGCGTCTACCCATCGTATGCTGAACACCCGTTTCGGGATCTGCACGAGGCCGGAGTAACCGTCACTGTTAACAGCGACGACCCGCCGATGTTCAACACGACACTGACGAATGAGTACGTTGTCCTGGCGGAGCAATTTGGCTTCAGCCGCGCCGAGCTCTGCGAGATCAGCCTACGCGCGGTCGATGCCGCGTTCCTGCCGGATGAGCAACGTCGCGCGCTGCGGGCGGAGTTCGTGGCCGCGTTTCAGCAGCTCAATGGCGTCGAGCCGGAAGGTTCGGGTGGAGCCTAGGGTCGCCGCACTGGGCAATGCGTTGGAAGCGTTCTGGGTGGAATGGTAGCATTCGCTATCGTACCCGAATGCCCTGATCGCTCTGTTGCGGTCGATTGCGCCGGTGTGGCTTGGCAACCTGCTTCGTGGCGTAGTCTGGGGTCCCTACAGCCGGCATCAGGCGTTACCCGGTTCGTCGATATGCGTCCCAGCTCCAGCGTTCGGACCCCGATGCGCTTCCCTGGACCGCTGTGACTGGTTTTAGGTTGGAACCGATGGTTCAGCACACGAATGGTCGCTACCCCGCGCACGAGATACCAGATATCGTCATCCGGCGGTTGCCGATCTATGTCCGTACGTTGCGCGCGTTGGTGGCAGCTGGTTACGAAACGGTGTCGTCGGACGACCTGGCAGCGCAGATCGGCGTGACTGCCGCGCAGATCCGGCGCGACCTTTCCTACTTCGGCAAGTTTGGCAAGCAGGGCAAGGGCTACGAGGTCGCCACACTGGTCAGCGAGATCCTGCACATCCTCAACCTTGACCGGCAATGGGATGTCGCCCTGTGTGGCTACGGCCACCTCGGCCAGGCCATTGCCGCCTATCGGGGTTTCGAGCCGTCGTCCTTCCGCATCGCAGCAGTCTTCGACCGCGAACCGGAGCATATCGGCGTGATGACGGCGGCTGGCGTCCCTGTCCGGCCAGATATCGAGATTACCAGCGTCGTGCGCGCGATGGGTATCCGCATGGGTATCGTGGCGGTGCCCGAGCGCGCGGCCCAGGATGTCGCCGACGCGCTCGTGGCCGGCGGCGTTACTGCCATCCTCAACTACGCGCCGGTCATTGTGCGGGTCCCAGAGGGGGTCTGGATGCGCGAGATCGACCCGATCAGCGCAATGCAATCGATGACCTACTATCTCGACAGTCACACTGAGCCTGCACCACGTGTGGACCCCTGCCCAGCGCCGATCCGTCCGATGCACGCCGCGGGGGATTAGCGCCTGCACAGAGCGTGGTAGCATCCGGCCTGCGCGGGACGCGGCAAGGGGAGATTGGCCCACGGGTGACCCTGCTTCTCACACGACTGGACATTCACGGCTTCAAGAGCTTCGCGACCCAGACATCGTTCCTGTTCGACCGCGGCATCACCGCAATCGTCGGGCCGAACGGGTCTGGAAAGTCGAACGTGGCCGAGGCCCTGCGCTGGGTGCTCGGCGAGCAGGGGTATGCCAACCTGCGCAGCCGCAAGACGGAAGACGTGATCTTTTCCGGGTCGGACCGCCGCGCCGCGCTCGGCATGGCCGAAGTCATCGTCACCTTCGACAACCGCGATGGCGACCTGCCGCTGGCGTTCGATGAGGTAACGGTGAGCCGGCGGGCCTACCGCTCTGGAGAGAACCAGTACCTGATCAACGGTGCGCGCGTGCGGTTGAAGGATGTCCAGCGGCTGGTTGCGCCGCTGGGGCAGGCCTACACGATCATCGGCCAGGGCTTAGTGGACGCGGCGCTGAGCCAGCGCCCGGAGGAACGGCGCGGGCTTTTCGAGCATGCCGCCGGGATCGGCGGGTTGCGCCTGCAAGCCACCGAGGCCGAGCGTGGCCTGCACGAAAGCGCAGCGAACGCCGCGCGCCTGCACGACATCCTCGGGGAATTGGAACCGCGGGTCCGCTCACTGGAGCGCTCAGCACGGCTGGCCCGTGAGTACGGGGCCGTGCGCGAGAGCCTGCGCAGGCTCCAGCAGCGGCACTACGCCCGGCTCTGGCGCGAGTCGCAGGAACGCATCAATGCTGCCCGGCTCGAGCTGAAGCAGGCCGACGCGCTGCTCGCAGCGGCAGAGGAGCGCCAGCCGAGTGCAAGCAGCAGCTTGGGTATCGCCCGTGGTGACGAACGCCGTTTGGCTGAAGCAGCCCGGCGGCGTAGCGCAGACATCGCGGATGCCGAGCGTAACCTGGCCGAAGAGGAGCATCGGCGCGACATGC
>QEUZ01000187.1 GCA_003577355.1 Chloroflexota bacterium
GTGAGGGGTTCTTAGAAGTCGAAACCCCAACGCTTCAACCAGTGTACGGAGGCGCGGCAGCGCGTCCGTTTACCACCTACCACAACGCGCTTGACCAGGTGCTCTATCTGCGCATCGCGGATGAGCTGTACTTGAAGCGTCTGATTGTCGGTGGGTTTGAGAAGGTCTACGAGATCTGCAAGGACTTCCGGAACGAGGGTATCGATACTCGGCATAACCCGGAGTTCACACAGATTGAGTTCTACATGGCCTACGCTGATTACCGTGATGTCATGGAACTGACCGAGCGGATGATTGCCCAGGTCGCGGATGAAGTGCTTGGCACGCGCATCATTCAATACGCAGGCCATACGATTGACCTGACCCCACCGTGGCGACGACTCTCGCTGGCGGATGCGATCTTCGAGGCGAGCGGGATCAACTATGAAGAGATCCGCGACCAGCAAACGTTGTATCAGCTCGCGCGTGAGCGTGGCGCCGACGTTGAGCCGACGATGGTCTGGCCTCGTCTCGTCGACCAGATGCTGAAGGACTTTGTCCGCGGCTCGCTGGTCCAACCGACATTCTTGATCGACTACCCGGTTGAGCTATCGCCGCTCGCCAAGCGCATGGAAGACCGAGAGGATACGGTCGAACGGTTCCAGACGTTCATCGGCGGGGTAGAGCTGTGCAATGCCTACACCGAGTTGAACGACCCAATGGACCAGCACCAGCGGTTCCTCGAACAAGCGGCGGACCGAGCTGCTGGAGACGAAGACGCGATGCCAATCGACGAGGACTACATCCAGGCGCTGATGTACGGCATGCCGCCAACCGGGGGGTTTGGTATGGGCATCGACCGGCTGACAATGCTGTTCACGAACCAGCAGTCGATCCGTGAGGTTATCTTGTTCCCAGTGCTGCGCTCGCGCTCAAGCAGCGCCGGCAGCCAGGGGAGTGACGAGTGACCAGTGACCAGTATCTAGCGGATTGACCGCATATGTCGGGTGCGCGCTTCAACAGAGAAGCGCGCTCACCTGACCCGGGAGTGGACGGTGGTTGGTACACGACTTGCGTCACTCTGGTAGCGGTGGTCGCGGTGGGAGCATTCCGGCCGCGATCGCCGCGGTCCGCAGGTCTTCAAGCAGTTCAGCCCGCGCAAGATCGTAGCGACTTGGGTCGATCGACTGTAGCCGCATGACATAAGCGGGCTGGACTGTCGGAATGACAACACGCCCGCCCACGACCTCGAATGCGCTTCCGCGCTGAGCAGTGAGCTGGAACGACGCTCCGAGAAAGTACTTGGCCGCAGGTGCGCCGATCGCGACGATAACCTTCGGATTGACGTAGCGCAGCTCAAGCTCCAACCAGGGAGCGCAAGCGCGGATTTCGGCTGAGCGAGCGGGGCGGTTTTCGATACGGCCGTTGCGTTCGACGCCGGCAAAGCAACGGGTCAGGTTTGTGATCCAGAGGTCTCGGCGGTGAATACCGAGCTCGCCGAGGAGGTGGTCGAGTAGTCGTCCGGCTGGCCCGGTGAACGGTTTCCCGGTCGCATCATCTGTCCCACTCGGCGATTCGCCGACCAGCATGAGCCTTGCACGCGTTGCTCCAGCGCCAAAGACCACCTGCGAGCGCGTTTCTGATCGCGCGCAGGCGCGACATTCCTGGGCTGCCAATCGTGCTGACTCGAGTGTTGGGTACATTGGTAATTGCTGCATTCCAGACCTCTCCAACCCGACCTGGCAACAACCATGTCTTGTGAAATGCTCAACAAGCCGGAAGCCCTATGCTATACTCCGCCCGTCCTCCAATGTAGGCGTCCGACAGGGGGATGGGCGCCCGTAGGGAGTGCATCAGTAGCAGATCGTACGGTAGCGCGGAGGCCAACCGCAGGGCCACCTCCAAGCATGGGTGAACGGTAGCGATTACCCGCTCATGACCCGCGCACCGTCGCACGTCGTCGCAGCCGGCGTCGAAGGGGTATCGCCGGTATCGAACAGATGGAACAGTAGTCTGGCGGTTGGCGGCGGGAGGAGACACGGGTCACCATGCGACGCGAGCACACGATCGCGGATCGGGTAACGAACAGCTCACTGTGGAGAGCCGTTGTGCGTCACGGCTACCCGGATACCGAGCGCAACCAGGCGTTGATCATCGCGTCTAACGTTTTCCTCCACTTACATCCGGTCAAAATCAAGCGGTACGCGACGAAGGTGACCTATACCTTCTGTCTCGGCGGACTTTCATTCTTCATGTTCCTGATCCTGGTGATGACTGGCGTGCTCCTGATGTTCTATTACGTGCCATCCACCACCCAGGCCTACCAGAACATGCAGGATATCGAAGCCTCGGTGACGTTCGGCCAGTTGATGCGCAATATGCACCGCTATGCAGCGCACGGCATGGTGATTGCCGTGTTCCTGCACATGTGCCGCGTGTTCTACACTGGCTCGTACAAGCCGCCGCGGGAGTTCAACTGGGTCGTCGGAGTCATCCTGTTGTTCCTCACGTTCCTGCTGTCGTTTACTGGTTATTTGTTGCCGTGGGACCAGCTGGCGTTCTGGGCGATCACCGTTGGTACGACGATGGCGGAATCGGCCCCACTGCTTGGCCCGAAGATCCGCTTCCTGCTCGTCGGCGACAACGAGATTGGCCAGGCCACATTGATTCGTTTCTACACGTTGCACGTCATCTTCCTGCCGCTCGCGGCGGCGTTGATGATGGCAGTGCACTTCTGGCGTATCCGCAAGGATGGTGGGATCTCAGGCCCGCTGTAGGTCGGATTGATTTGGTGCTGAGGCTCAGAACGCGACGACTCGGTCGGGGGTTGAGCGGGGAAGCAGGATACCGATGGCGGATGTAGCACGCAGACCGGCTGGGGCGGCCGGGGGTATCAGTGACGAGAAGCGTCAGCGCTTGCTGGAGCTCGTGCGCGGTCGCACCGCGGCGCGGCCGACGGATCTCGCTGAAGACGAGGTCATGGTGTGGCCGACCCTGGTTGTCGTCGAGGCGCTCTCCGCGGTCATATTCACGTTCCTGCTACTTGTTGCATCGATCGCTGTAAATCCGCCGTTGGTCGATATCGCGAACCCAACGGTGACGCCGAACCCATCGAAGGCGCCGTGGTACTTCCTGAACCTGCAGGAGTTGCTCCTGCACATGCACCCGGCGCTGGCGGGGGTGATTGTCCCGACGATGGCGCTGGTGCTGATTGCAGCTATTCCATTTGTCGATCGATCGCCACTGGGAGTCGGCATCCTCTTCACGTCGGACAAGGGCAAGAAGATCACCGTCTTCTCGGCGATCTTTACGACGATCGTCCTGATCGCGCTCATCGCGTTTGATTCGGAGATTGGCGTTACTCGCAGCCTGTCTGGCAAGGTCGCCCCGGTTGTCTACGAACAATTGATCCCAGTCGCCGTCATGGTCGGTTTCTCGGTTGTGCTGGGAGTGCTCGTCTCCAAGATTTACCGCCCGACGCGCCGTGAGCTGATCATCGCGTTGTTCACCGGTTTTGTCGTGTCGTATTTTGTATTGACGATTGTCGGAACGTTCTTTCGCGGCTACGGTATGGAGATCCAGTTGTACTGGCCGTGGACGAACCTGCACGAGGGCGCGCACTAGCCGTGGAAGCCGCGCGGGAGAGCGTTCGCACAGTACGGGAGTGATGGAGATCGATGGTCGCGCTACTACGAACGTTGTTCGGATTGGTTCTCGCGCCTCTGCTCGTGCGGTTCGTCGTTTTGCTGGGCCGGTTGCAGGGGCACGGAGCAATGCGGCGATATACGCGCCGAACGTTCCTGCGTAACACGGTGCTCGGCAGTGTAATCGTCGTCCTTGCCCAGATCGCCGGAGGATTTGTCTACTTCTTCTGGCCGAACAAGACGAGTGCATTTGGTACCGAGATCACGGTACCAGCCTCAGCGATCCCTGCCGTTGGTGCGGCACCGTATGTGAACCAGGCTGGCAAGTTCTACATCATCAATAACGAAGATGGCGCTCTTGCCCTCTATTGGAAGTGCCCACATCTGGGTTGCACTGTGCCGTGGAACGAAACTGAGGGCGACTTCCATTGCCCCTGCCACGGTTCCATTTACGATCGACATGGCGTGCGCATTGCTGGGCCTGCACCGCGCCCAATGGACCTCATGTCGATGACGCAGGATGCAAGCGGCAACGTGATTGTCAATACTGGCAACATTTCCGAGCGCAGTGGTTATTCTCCCGACCAGGCTCTGAAGCTGCGTTAGGATAGAGTCGGGTAGTTCGGGCGATTTGCGGCGGTCGGTGAACCGGCCGGCCAGAGGGGAAAGAGACGAGCGCGAGTGGGGTCGGCACAACGCGAAGCGACATTCGTCGCAGTTGGGTTGGTGATTGTCGCCACCCTGGTCCTCGTATATATGTTCAACGAGCCGAACCGGCGCGAGACTGCGGCCCAGGAGAAGGTGCAGGACTCGATCGACCGCGCCACTAGCATGTACATCCAGTACTGCCTCTCGTGTCATGGTCCCGACGGCTTGGCGGGGGATGGCCGGCGCGGAGTCCCGTTGAATACCGCACAGAACCAGACGACTGACCCAGCCCTCGGCCCTGAGCGTGAGACGATCATTCGCAACACCATCACCCGGGGTCGTGGCGAGATCATGCCCGCCTGGGGCCAGTCAGATGGCGGTCCACTCAACCCACAACAAGTTGAAGACTTGGTGATCCTGATCCGTCACAACGAATGGGAACATGTCAAGGAAGCGGCCATCGCTCAGTCGGGGGGTATCCCAACACCACCGCCGGTTCCGACAGTTCCATCCGGCCCGGAGCGAGGCAAGCAGCTCTTCCAGCAGGCGTGTGTGACATGCCATATTTCCAACGACTTCCCCAATGGAGGAGTTGTTGGGCCGAACTTGACGGGCTTGGGAGCGATGGAGAAGACGCCTCAGGTCGGTATCCCAGTGACTGAAGCCGATCTGATTGCCTGGGTTACCGACCCACAGTCGATCAAACCGGGAACAACAATGCCGGCCAAGGGCGGGCAGACCTCCTGGGGCGACGCCGAAGTCAAGGCAGTTGTTGAGTATCTCTTAAGCCTGAAGTAGCTGCTGGGAAGACGTAAGGAGACTGGCGATGTTTTACCGAGCAACTGAGGCGATGGAGTTGCTGCTCGTCTTCCCAATCATGATTCTCGGCATTCTACTGACGCACCTGATCCAGCGCTGGTCCGACCGGAGCGCCGGCGAGGAGTAGCACCTCCAATTGGTGCACATGGTTGCAGCGGGCCGGGAGATCCTCCCGGCCCGCTCTGTGTTTACGGTTGCGCGGTACGAGCCTGTCGTGCGACGGAATTATCTTACGAGTCTGATGATGCCAGGAGTCGAGGCCACGTTGCTGCGGCTCTCGACCCCCTCTACCGTGCGGTCGCAAATGCGCGCAGGACCAACCCGAAGGCTGCTAGAGACATCAGCCCATAGATCAGCGTTTCGCGCTTACCGTCGCCCCGGCTGGCAAATGCGTACCCCGCGCCCGTAAACACGATCAGGCTGATGCCGTAAAGGTAGTGAAACGACGAGCTCGGTCGGTATCCCATAAGCAGTAGCACGACGCCGAGCACCCCCTGAAACACGGATGTCCCGACGAGTAACACGTAGGTGGAACGAAACGCTCCATCAACTGGACGTGACGTCGCCATGAAGAAGAGCGCCCACACTGTCAGGACGAGTGCGAGCAACATGAGGGTCGTATAGAGGGTCGCGTGAATACCAGCCACTGCTCGAAGTGTCCTTTCAACCGACACGCTGGAACGGCGCGCAACAGCGCGCCGGACACCCTGACGCTACCAAGCGAGTATCCTCATGACAAGTGAAACGGCACACAATCCGTGACCTCGAACGGGAAGCTGGAGTCTGGGAATCGTGGCGAAATCGTATTTCTGGTGTGTTGGATGTCGGCGTTCGTTTGACGCCCCTGACGTCGTCGATGAACGTTGTCCGTTGTGTGGCCGGGCGATGCAGCAGGTCGGATGGGTATCGGCATTTTTGCGTGGCGTGATGGCGCAGGAGCTGGTCGCCTCAGGTTTGCCGTCACGTCACAAGGCGATCATCCGGATGGTCTGGACGGCGAATGGGATGGGCGAGCGGTATTACAAGGCGCTGGCGCCGGGCGTTCCGTATGGCAAGTTCGAATCGGCGGTGACCGAGATGGTCTGCCGGGCTGCGGCCGATGGTTGGGTGCGGATCGTGCTGCCACCGAGCCCGATCGGCGCACAGGACGGTGACTATCGGCTTGAGATTGATGACGAAGAACGGTTCATCGAGGAGATGGCGGCGCTGTTCGAGCGCGCTGTGGGGGAAGCTGATCAGGATCGGAACTAGTGTTCCTACCACCGTCCTCTGTCGGGTCAAGGTGGATCTTCTCATCAGTGGAGAGTGCTTCAGACAAGGAAGATCACACCACTGGTCACTCGTCACTCATCACTGGTCATTCCACTCGCTACCGCACCGACAGCGGGCTGGTCGAGTTCTGCACTCACTTCGCTCAGCCTCCGATAGACGTATATCCACACGTCGCGCACGATCGCCGCGACCGGGACAATGGCGACCGCACCGACCAACCCAAAGACTGCGCCACCAACGACGAGAAGCACCATGATGATGGCTGGGTTCATGTTGACCGCATTGCCCTGGATGCGCGGTACGAGAAACGTGTTCTCGAGCTGTTGGACCATGAGGAACAAAATTGCGACCGCGACGATTTGGCCCGGGTCGGTCGCAAGGACGACGATCGCGGCAACGACGAACGACAGCCACGGGCCGAGAATTGGCAGCAGCTCAAAGATACCGGCAATGATCGCGAGCGCAGCCGGTTGGCTAACTCCGATGACGGTCAGCCCGATCCAGGTGACAATCCCAACGACAAAGCCCAGGAAGATTTGACCGCGGACGTATGCGGAAAGGACGCGGTCGATGATGCGCACGATTTCACGGATATCCGCCTGCAAGTGCTCCGGCCAGATGCTGTAGACGAACGTCATGGCGCGTCGGTCGTCCTTCAGCACGTAGTAGAGCCAGAGTGGGAGTAAGAGCAGACCAATGACGAAACCGAGCACTTGCCGCAATGTTGTGAACGTACGTTCCAGCGCGGTCGACGCTGCTGCGGCGATCCACTCTTGGATGACCTCGATGTTGTCTTCGATCCAGTTGCGGAGCTCTAGCGGCAGAGCCTCGTACTTGTCGTGCCAGTAGCCATCGTCGCTCGTGATCTCCTCCCAGTAGCTCGGGAGGCTATCAATCAATTCGGTGCTCTCAGTGATGAGGCGCGGGACGATCGTCATGCCGGCGGCGACGAGGACAGCGATGAAGACGAGATAGACTGAAAGGATGGAGAACTCTCGTCTGAAGCGCGTGTAGGGACGGCGGTTGGGTATGACGCTTTCGACCTTGTTGACGATCGGTACAAGCAAGTAGGCGACGACGAGGCCGATCACAAACGGCAGCAGCGCCGAGCGGGCCGACCATAGGAGCCAGGCGATTGCTAATACAGCGCCGATGACGAGCAAAGTTCGGTATTGCCGCGCGCGGTGCGCCCGGTCGGCGGGCATCATCACCTTGTCCTCCTGCGACCAGTCGTCGTCAACAGGGCGCAATAATAGCCGCGAGGAGGCTGGTGCGGACGAGTCCTGACGGGCGCCCGCACCATGCCGATGTTCATTCAGTCAACGATAGAGATCGGGTCGTCACGACTCGATCGAGCAGGTTGACGAACTCGTCCACTGGCAGCGCGCCCAGGTTTTCACCGGACCGCAAGCGGACCGCAGTAGCGTCTCCTTCGGCTTCGCGATCGCCGACGACCAGCATGTACGGCACGCGCTGCAATTGCGCCTGGCGAATCTTGTTCTGCATGCGGTCGTTACTGTCGTCAACCTCAACGCGGAACCCACGCGACCGCAACCTCTCGGCGACCTGCGTTGCGTATGGGACGTGCCGGTCGGCGATAGGTACGAGTACAGCCTGGACAGGCGCCAGCCAGGCGGGGAATGCGCCCGCGAAGTGCTCGATCAGGACCCCCATGAAACGCTCACTGCTGCCCGTCACCGCCCGGTGGATGACGACCGGCGTGTGACGCTGTCCATCTTCTCCAACATATTCGCAACCTAAACGAGCCGGTTGTATGAAATCGACCTGAATCGTCGAGAGCTGCCATTCACGGCCGAGCACATCGCGCGCGATGAAGTCGGCCTTCGGCCCGTAGAATGCAGCTTCGCCTTCGACAGGGGCATATGCCACCCCTTTGGCATCCATTGCTGACCGCAGGGCGCGTTCCGCCTTGAGCCACTTCTCATCGTCCGCGACGTACTTGCCCTCGTCACCACGCAGCGACAACCGCACGCGATAGTCGCTGAAGCCGTAGGTGTCGAGAATCTCGCGGATGAGATCGAGTGCCAGCCCGAACT
>QEUZ01000188.1 GCA_003577355.1 Chloroflexota bacterium
GTCGAACGGCAACGGGTCGGACTCGAAGCCACCGAACATCAGCCCACCACGGGCAGGGCGGATGTAGACCCCGCTGTCGATGATCCGGAGGATCGGTTGCCCGGCCTGGACGCCGGCCAGCGGTTCCGAGATCAGGAGCTGGTGACGGACCGGGCAGACCGGCACCGAGGCGGAGGCCAGGTCGCCGACCGCTCTGGCCCAGGCGCCGGCCGCATCGACGACGACCGGCGTGTTGATTGCTCCCGCTGGGGTAACGACACCGCTCACAGCGCCGTCATCCCGCGTGATGCCGATGACCGGGGCGTGGCCGATGACGCTGACGCCGCGCGCCTCGAGCGCTGTGAGCCAAGCGGCGATGAGGCTGGCTGGCTCTTCGATGTAGACATCGCCAGGGATGTGGCAGATGGCGCTGAATCCGCCGCCTTCGATGACCGGCATCAGTGCACGGGCGCGCGCTTCGTCAACCAGCTCCAATTCAACCCCCCAGGCTGCGCTCTGGGCGGCCTCGTGCTCGATCAGGCGGCCATGTTCGGGAGTACGCGCCATCAGGAGACTGCCGGAGCGCTCGACCGCGAGAGGGACGCCGGTGCGCAGCTCGAAGCTGCAAACCGTTTCGATTGCGAGTTGCGAAACGCGGGTGCGCGTTTCATCGGCTTGGATCAGCTTGAAGAGCCCTGCGGCGCGCGGCGAGGTCTGGCTACCCGGGGCGAACCGGTCGAGCACAACGACACGCTCGACGCCGAGGTTCGACAGGTTCCATGCGGTTGCCAGCCCGAAGGCCCCGGCGCCAATGATGACTGCATCGGCCTGAGTCGGCAGGTTCATCGCTCCACCATCCCCCCTGTGTCGTGTCGCGCTAGTCCCGGTTGCCCACGCTCGCATGCTGGGCGTGTGCAACGACCTTGGCAGGTGCGGGGTTCGGCGCTGGACCAGCCTCAACCGTAACAGCATGCTGCACGACAACCGCCGGGTTCGGCCGCTCATTCACAATCAGCTGGAAGACGTCGGGGCGGGCATAGTGCCCAACGACGTCGAAATCGAACTTGCCGCGCGCGATCTCGTCCAGATCGAGATCAGCCGTCAGGATGCACTCCCCCTCGTAGTTCGGTCCGGCCAGGACTTCCCCGAGCGGGCTGATGATGGCTGAACCGCCGCGATTGAGTATCGCTTGTGGGTCGTCGACGCCGCAGGCGTAGTCCTCCGGGTAGTCGCCACGGCGCGCGAACTGGTTGCAAGAGAGGACGAAGCAGCGGCCTTCACACGCGATGTGGCGCATGCTGGCCAGCCAGGAATCGCGCTGGTCGGCGGTTGGCGCGCAGTAGATCTGGATCCCCTTGGCGTACATCGCCATCCGCATGAGCGGCATGTAGTTCTCCCAGCAGATCACCGCGCCGAGCTTGCCGAACGGCGTGTCGAAGACCGGCATCGTCGAGCCATCGCCGTACCCCCAAACAAGGCGCTCGGCGGCAGTCGGCATCAGCTTGCGGTGTTTGCCGAGGTATGTGCCGTCGCTGGCGAAGAACAGCACAGTGCAGTAGAGGGTGCCGATGTCGCGTTCGATCACTCCGATAACCAGGTACACACCGTGGCGGCGCGCCATCGCGGCCAACCGGTCGACTGCCGGCCCCGGTACATCGACCGAGGAGTCCCAATAGCGGCGGAAGTCATCACGTCCTTCTGGTGTGCGGTTGCCTACCACCGTGCCGAAGGTCAGCCCGCGCGGATAGCAGGAGACAAAGGCCTCCGGGAAGAGCACCAATTGTGCTCCGGCGCTCGCCGCTTCGGCCAACAGCGCTTCTGCTTTGTCAAGGGTTGCCGCGAGATCGAACCCGACTGGCGCGGCCTGCACGACCGCTGCGCGAACCACCGTCATGGCTAGCGTCCTTCTCAGTCTGTACTGGTGACAAGCGGAGTGACGAACGGCCGCAGTGTAGCACCATGCTGGCGTCACCTACAGGGTCGGGGCGCTACGTTTCGTCTTCGGTGCGTCGCGGGACCAGCGGCCGTCGGCGCCGGCCACCGGGACGCCATTTGCGGGTGGAGAAATTCGGCCCCGGGGGTGGTTTGACCTTCTTACGGCGCGCGCTACTGGAAGATCGCTTCGTGGGTTTGCCGGCGGACGCTCGTTCGCGGCCGATGACTCGCAGTTCGGCACGAGCGAGCTCTGTCACCGCGTCCTGCTCGAGGCCAACCGCCTGCCGGCCGATGCGTTTGCCAAGTTCGCCAACAACGTCGGGGTCGAGTGCGCGACCCAGGTCGCTGAGCGCAAGGGCGATGCTCAACAGCACCGCGTCGGAGACGTGTTGGCCGGCGATGGACCGTGCCTGGCCGATGAACGCGCGTTGACCGGCCGGCGAGCCATCGAGTCCGCGTAGCGCCAGCGCCGACCCCAGGGACAGCCATTGCTCGGCATTGCGACGCTGGCGCGACGACGTGTAGCCGCGTAACCCTTCGACAATGCGGGCCACAGCCTCGGCGTTGATCGGCTGGGCAGACCGGGTGAGCTCCTGGACGACGGTGGCGATTTGTCGCGGCGCGGCACGAAAACCGGCCGCAGCCCGAACCTGCGCAACGAATTGTGCGGCTGGCGTCATCACACCTGCATTGAGCAAGTCGATACTCAGCTGCTCGTACAGGGCGTCGCGGGCCGTCCTGTCCTGTCCGGTTTGTTCGTCGTGCTTGTCGGAAGTCGTCACGTTAGACAGCTCCAGACTGGTGCAACCGCGTGACCTCGTCGGGTGAGCGCGAGAGGACATCGCGGAGAATCTCGTCCGTGTGCTGCCCGAGCAGCGGCGGGGGCCTGCGGATGACGGCCGGCGTCTCCGAGAGGCGGTATGGAGCGGAAACGAGCTTCAGGTCGCCAGCGGGGTGGTCTATCGTTTGGACCAAGCCGTTGGCGAGTACTTGTGCGTGTTGGAAAACCTGTTCGATTGTATTGATTGACCCGCTGGGGATGCCGGCCTTGTCACACGCGTCGAGCCATTCGGCGGCGGTACGGGTGTTGAAGGCAGCTTGCAGGATGGGGACTAGCGTGTCGCGGTTAGCCACCCGTGCCGGGTTGGTGGCGTAGGCGGGATCATCGGCCAGATGCTCCAGCCCCAGGATGCTGCAGAGGGAACGGAACTGTCGATCGTTCCCGACAGCGATGGTGATGTGCTGATCGGCGGTGTTGAAGACTTGATACGGGACGATGTTCGGGTGGGCGTTGCCAAAGCGCTTGGCCGGCAGACCGCTGACCAGGTGGTTCTGGGCAACATTTCCGAGCCAGGCGATGGCGGAGGCGAGGAGGCTGGTGTCGATCTTCTGGCCGATGCCCTCTCGCTCCTTGGCGCGCAGTGCTGCAAGGACGGCAATTGCGGTGAACATCCCAGTCGTGATGTCGACGATTGCCACGCCGACCTTCATCGGTTCGCCGTTTGGCTCGCCGGTGATGCCCATCACCCCAGCTTCCCCCTGGGCAACGAAATCGTAGCCCGGCTTGTCGGCGAGCGGACCAACCGGGCCGTAGCCGCTGACAGTCGCCCAGATCAGGCGTGGGTTGACCTGGGAAAGCTGTTGGTATCCGATATGCATGCGCTCTAACGTGCCTGGCTTGAAGTTTTCGACCACGATGTCGCTGACTGCTGCAAGCTCTCGCACGATCTGCTGGGCGTCGGGGTGCTTCAGGTCGAGGGTGATGCCGCGTTTGTTGCGGTTGACGGAAAGGTAATAGGCGCTCTCCGTGCCATGCCAGGGCGGTCCCCAGGTGCGGGTATCGTCCCCCTTGCCGGGCTGCTCAACTTTGATAACGTCGGCCCCTAAGTCGCCGAGGATCATCGTGCAATATGGGCCGGCCAGGATGCGCGAGAGGTCAAGCACACGTATACCGTGCAATGGGCCGAGAGAGCTGCTCATCGACACACGAGTCCTTCTCTGGTTCTCCATCATCGACAGAAGGGGCTGTGCCGGCATGGTTCAATGGAACACAGCGCGGCCGGTCGGTCAGCCTATCACACCTGTCGGAAGCGTGATTGATCTCCTGAGCCCGTATGCGTCGTCGTGACCTGATTGAGCAGATTGCTCGAAGTGACAGCTCATTTCGCCTGGTTGACGGCGAATGGATCGGGCGATGCCTGATCTGCAATGCGCCGTTGCGGTTTACCGCAGCCGATGGCGGCGGCGCGACGGTCGAACATATCGTGCCGCGGCGTGAAGGGGGCAGCGACGAGCTGGCCAACCTCGCGCTCGTCCATGCTGCCTGCAACTGGGAAAAGGGCGTGCACTGGGACGAGCCGCGCCGACGCCATGGCCGTCAACACGAGTACGAACAGTTGCTGACTCGCCTGCTGACGCGCCGCCGTGCCCGCTGGCGCGACCCGGACGACGCCGGAAACACTAACGGAATGGGACGCTGAGCCTCGGCTTCGGCACACCACGATGGCGTCTAACGGCTCTGGGAACGTCTTGGCTGCTGGCTACAGAGATTCCTCTGGCTCAAAGTTGATTGGGTGGCCGGCGAAGTGGCACTCGCTATGGATCTGCGCAAAGGCCGGCCCGCGATAGCGGCAGCGGGCGCAATGGGTGAGCCCGAAGAAGTGCTCGAACAGCGCGTGGTCCATCTTGGTCAGCGGGCGGTCGACTGCCAGGCGCTTATATTCTGCGACGACGAGATGCTCCCATTCCAGCGGCAGGACATCCGGGTAGCGCAAGCGGTGTTCGGCGCCGCTGATCTTGTCGCGGAAGGTGAAGATGCGACCCTCGCTGGTATCCTCGGTTGCGACGACGCTCATCACGCCCCACTCGACTCCAGCGCGGGCAGAGAGGTATTGGAGCAGACGTGCTTTGTCAATGGTACGGGTTGCCATTTGTTCGAGGAGCGGCATCACTCGTCGAACAACATCCTGCGTTGCCTTATAGGTCATGCGGGCGCTCCGCGTTGGGGCTGGCGTCGTGCTCGTCTGCGTCCGTACGCGGCCACAGGCGGCACACTGCGGTTTCTCGTGCGCCGCAGTGTAGCACAGTCGCAGCTAAGGATGGACTGCCGCTCGGTTGAAAAATCCGCAGAGGATAGCGGATACTCCGCCAATGACCGAACCGAACGTCGCCAGCGCGACCTGGCTTGCCCCCAAGGTTCTCAGTCGTTCCGAGCTGTTCGGGAGCATCTTGCGCGCCCGAGGTTGGACCTGCGCAACTGCTGAGTCATGTACCGGCGGAGGGATTACCGCGCTGCTCACGTCAATCCCCGGTTCGTCCGACTACGTCCACGGGGGTATCGTGGCCTATGCCAACGCGGCCAAGGCGCGCTTGCTCGGCGTTTCCGAGCAGACGTTGCTTGAGCGGGGTGCTGTAAGCTCCGAGTGCGCGGCTGAAATGGCGCGTGGCGCCCGGGCTGTATTTGGCGTCGACCTTGCGCTGGCGAGTACAGGAATCGCTGGGCCCGGGGGTGCAACAGCGCGCAAGCCGGTTGGGCTGGTCTATATTGCTGTTGATTCTCCCGCTGGAACGACGGTACGGGAACTGCACCTGCCGGGAGATCGTCTCAGTGTCATCAGCGCAGCAATTGTGGCTGCGCTGGAATTGGGTTTGGAAACGCTTGGCGCAGATGCGCCCGAGACGGAGTAGCGAACAGCGTGGCAATTGCGAAAACCCGCACCGGCGCGCGGTCCAGCCGGATCCGTGCCCCCAGGTCGGAAGGCTTCTTTGAAAAGACAACCCTGGAGAATGGTGTGCGGGTCGTTACCAGTCGCATGGCGCACGTCCATTCCGCCAGCATCATCTTCAATTATTCCGTCGGCTCGCGCTACGAGGACGACCGTGTCGCGGGGATCTCGCATGTGCTGGAGCACATGCTGTTTAAGGGCACCGAGAGGCGACCAGACCCTGCCCAAATTTCCGAGGAGATCGAAGGCGTCGGCGGTATGCTCAATGCCGCAACCGGCCGCGAGAGCACGAACTACTGGGCGAAAGTGCCAGCCAACCGCACCGAGCTGGCATTCGACGTGCTCTCAGATATCTTGCTCAACTCCACCTTCCCTGAAGACGAGCTGGAGAAGGAACGCTCGGTTATCTTTGAGGAGATCCGTGGGGTTGTCGATACTCCGGAAGACCTGGTCCACGATGTGATCGACGAAGTCGTCTGGGATAACCAGGCGGTCGGCCGGCCAATTATCGGCAGCGAAGAGACGGTTGCGGGCATTAGCGCGGACGACTTGCGCGAGTTCCTCGACCGTCACTACCGGCCGGAGCGGCTCGTAATCGCTGTCGCTGGGAACATCGATCATGCCGAGATTGTTGAGCTATCGCACCAGGCGTTTGGTCACCTCGCGCCGGGCCTGGGGGACGTGTACGTGCGGGCTGAAACCCGCCAGACGAGCCAGCGCGCCCGTCTGGTCAACCGCCCGACCGAGCAGGCGCACCTGTGCATCGCCCACCCAGCACTCTCGTACAACGACCCGCGGCGCTACACGCAAGGGATGATCGACGCTGTGCTTTCCAGCGGGATGAGCTCCCGCCTGTTCCAGGAGATTCGCGAGCGACGTGGCCTCGTCTATGCCGTGTACGGCTATTTCCGGCAATATGCAGATGTTGGGCAAGGAGTGGTGTACGCTGGCACCGACCTTGAACGTGTAGGTGAGACGATCGACGCGGTACTTGGCGAGCTTCGCAAGCTACGCGATGACATCGTGCCGGAGGACGAGCTCGAACGAACCAAGGAACTCCGCAAAGGGCGTATCCTGATGGGCTTGGAGGACTCGCGTTCGGTTGCCGGCTGGATCGGTTCACAGGAGCTGACGTTTGGCGAGATTCTCACCCCGGGCGAAGTGATGCAGCGCATCGACGAGGTGCGAGCTGAGGACATGCTGGAGCTGAGTCGCGAGCTGTTTCGGGAAGAGCTCCTCAACTTAGCACTGATCGGGCCGTATGACGACGAAGACGCGTTTCGGTCGCGGCTTGTCTTTGACTCGGCAGGCACGAACGGCTAGTCGGTGAACGCTCAGCAGCAAGAATCACCCGCTACGGTGCTGGTTGTTGAGGACGACCGGTCGATTGCGACTGTTCTGCGTCGGGGCCTGACGTTTGAAGGCTACCGGGTTGAACTGGCCGATACCGGTACTCAGGCGCTGGAGATCGCGCGCGGTGCGATGCCGGATATCGTCATTCTCGACATCATGATCCCTGGGGTCGACGGCCTCGAGGTCTGCCGGCGTATCCGAGCGGCAGGCGAAGATGTGCCGATCCTCATGTTGACGGCGCGCGATGAGGTGGTCGACCGGGTGGCGGGGCTGGATGCCGGCGCGGATGACTACATGGTCAAGCCGTTCGCGTTCGAGGAACTGCTGGCGCGCGTGCGGGCGTTGTTGCGCAGGCGAGCACGCCAGGATGAAGAACGCGAGCGGGCGCCAACGGACGTGTTGCGTTTCGAAGACCTGACGCTGGACCCATCCACCCGCTATGCCTGGCGCGGCGAGCGTCGTATCGAGCTGACGACGCGCGAGTTTGATCTCTTGCTGCTGTTCTTGCGGCACCCAAACCAGGTGTTGCCACGCGACACAATCATGGAACGTGTCTGGGGGTATGATTTCCCCGGCGAGTCGAACGTGCTCGAGGTGTATATCTCCAACTTGCGCCGCCGCCTCGAAGCCGATGGGGAACCGCGATTGCTCCAAACGGTGCGCGGCGCCGGGTATGTCTTACGCAGGGAATAGCCCTCCCTCGCTGTTCTGTTCCGAATGGCCGGTACGCGATGCCGATCCGTCTGCGAATTGCCCTGTGGTGTGCCGGGATCATGTTTCTCTCGATGTGCGCGCTCAGCGCTGGCGTCTATTACACCCTCTCGCGCAATCTGCATAGCGACCTGGAAACACGGTTGGAAAATGTGTTCCGGGGCTACAGCCGCGATCCTGGGACCTGGGTGAACGCTGGCGGGACGATCGGGCTGCGGCCGGAGCCGGACCCCTTTGCCTCGTCCGGTTTCTACATCCAGGTGCTGCGCCCGGACGGTACGTTGGCGGTCAAGTCGCAGAATCTTGGCGGCCAGGTGCTGCCGATCTCCGACGAGCTGTTCTCGGTTGGCCCACGATTCGAGCCGGTCATTACCGATACCTACGTTGGAGATGAGCCGGTGCGCATCTACGCGGCCCCGATCCTTGCCAACACGGCGGAAGGCCGTGTCGTCCTTGCCTATGTTCAGGTTGCCGAGCGACTTGCCCCCTTGAACAACACCCTCTCTACGCTTCGAAGTCTGTTAATAGTTGGGTCGATTGCAGCGACGTTGGCGATCGCCGCTGGCGCCTGGTTTGTTGCGGGAGCGGCGATGCGGCCGCTGCGCCGGATGAGCCGTACCGCCGCCACCATCGGGCGCGCGTCCGACTTGTCCCATCGGTTG
>QEUZ01000189.1 GCA_003577355.1 Chloroflexota bacterium
TCAGATTCCAGCGCATCGGCAAGCTGCGTCTTCAGCTGCGTTTCGTCGGTTGGCAACAGTACCTGCAGGCCGACCCCCCAGAACGGATGGGCACTCGGCGCCCCCATGCGGGCTATCCGCAGCTGGAATTCCTCGGCGATGGCGGTGCGGCGGGCCGCGTCGGCACGGTTCCACAGCGCGATATGGGGGACCGCGAGCTGCGGCCAAGCGTCGCTGCCGGGTTCCTGTTGCAAGCGCGCCAGTGCGCCCAATGCCTGGAACGGAGTAACCCCACTGGCGCCGATCGGCTGGTTGATCGCCTCGCAGTAGGCGTTCAACCGCTCGCGCACCTCGCTGAGCTGTTGCAGGTTCTCGGCGCGGTCGGTGGCTTGAGGCCGGCCCAGTTCCAGCGTGCGCTGCAGCTCGGCGAGCACCGTCTTCTTATTGATCTTGTGGCTGTGCAGCTCGAGGCAGGCGTCACCCAAGCCGATCGCGTCGAGCCGGCGCTTGACGACCTCCAGCGCGGCCAGCTTTTCGGCGACGAAGAGCACTGTCTTGCCCGAGGCGATCGACTCGGCGATCAGGTTCGCGATCGTCTGCGACTTGCCAGTGCCGGGCGGCCCCTGGATCACCAAGTGCCGCCCGGCGCGCGCATCGAGGAGCGCCAGCGTTTGCGAACTGTCGGCATCGAGTACCTCATGCAGCTCGCCAGGGCGCAGCATGATGTCGAGGAAGGTGTCTTCGGAGAACGGCGACGGCTCCTCCTGGAAGCCATCCTGCAGCAGCGCGCGGATCACCGGGTGATCGGCTGGTTGTGCGTCGGCGGCCCAGGACGAGGGCGCGAGGTCGCGGTACATCAGGAACTTGCCAAAGGAGAAGAATCCGAGCGCAATCGCGCTGCGGTCGATGGCCCAGCGTGGCTGCCGCGCGACAACGGCAGCGTAGGCGTCGAAGTAGGCGTCGATCTCAAGGTCATCCGCCTCTGGCAGGGGCGGAGCAGTCAGCCCGAAGTTGGTGGACAGCATGGCCGCGAGTGAGAGGTTTTCGCCGATATCCTCGCCAGACGCCTGCAGGTGAAAGCGGTCGCGGATATCAGAGCGTTCGAGGGTTACTGGCAGCAGGAGCAGCGGAGCGCGACGACGCTCGCGCGCGTTGTCGGCCTCGTACCACTCGAGCATGCCGAGCGCGAGGTAGAGGATGTTGACCCCTTGTTCCTCAATGTAGGTGCGCGCAGTGTAGTAGGTCTTCAGCAGGCGCTCCTGCAAGCGGGGCGCCGCCTCGGCGGTTTGCAGGTAGCGGTCTGTCTGGCGAGTGGCGGTTTCCTCGGGAGTTGGCGGGGCTGCGATCTGCAAGTCGAGCTGTGTCTGTTCTGGGGCAGGTTGAAAGGTGAGGGTGCGGCCTTCGCGGGCCAGTAGGCGGAAGACCTCGACCGGCGACTCGTCAACGACCTCGACGCCGCGCGACTTGAGTAGGCGGTAGTTCAGCAAATTGTTCCGCAGGCTGAGGTCGAGCAGGTCGCGGCGGGCGGTTTCCAGCCGTCCGGCGGCATGCCCGGCTGGGCTAGGTCCGTTGACAACCATCGGCAGCCCCTTCCCCAGTGAGCGCGTCCGGCAATGTTCCAACCACCGTCCACTATCTGGTCAAGCTGCTCGCTGCATCAGAGAAGCGCGCTTCAGCCAAGGACGATCACACCACTGGTCACTGGTCACTGGTTACTGGTTACTCCACTACTCTCCAGCGCGCCGGCGAGCCAGTTCGGCCAAGTGGCTGGCTTCGTGACGGGCGACGTAGCCGAGCTGCTGCTGCACGGTGACGCGGCCCCACTCCGGGTGGAAGCCGGCGCGCTGCCAGTCTTCACCCGCCAACACACCAACCAGGTCAAGGGTGGCACGGCGGGCGACGCCGTAGGCGCGCAGCAGGCCGGTCAGCGTTGGTTCAACCGCTGCGACCCCGGCAGTGATGTCGTCCGGCGAGACGGAGACGAGCCGCGGTTCGCCTTCGGCCAGCATGCGCCGGGCGCGGCCAACCAGCAACTGCTCCGAGGCCAGCAGGTGGGCGACGATCTCGCGCATTGGCCAGACCCCGAGTTCGGCAGCCTCGTCGCTGACCCCGCTTGCCAGCGCCTCAACCTCTGCCAGCCCGCGTGCCAGGGCTGGGCCGATTGCTTCGACCGGGAGTGGGTCGAGGTAGTAGTTCGGCGCAATATCCCACAGGGTCAGCTCGTGCGCACCGCACTCCGGGCAGCGCACTGGCGTGTCGCTCAGCACAACCCGCCCGCAGTCGCGGCAAACCGCCGTGGGCGGCAGTTCCTCCAGGCTCGCCCACTCCCCGGCCAGGGCAGCGGCGATGCCACGCTCCATCGCAGCGATCAGCTCCGGCGGCGCTCCGGCAGCGCGTAGGTCGTCGATCGCAGCAGCCGCTGCTTCTGCCAGTCCCTCACCAATGCGCGGTCGCGCACGAGCCGAGCGCACCAGGGCGCCATACGCCGCAGCCCGGAAGAGCTTGGCGACGTTGTACTGTCCGTCGTCCTCAAGCCCACGGGCGACTGCGAGAAGGCGGGCGGGGTCGGGCATAGCGGGTATCCCTTCGCTTGGCGAGTGCAGGGCAGGCACGGCTACGGTCTGTCCGTCGCAGCAGGTATTGCGTTGGCGCAGTTATAGACGCTTCCCGGCAACCTTCCAACAGCCCGAGATCGCCGCTGGTCTGCCAGTTGCGGTGCGACGCACTCGCGGATGGTCCTAACCCGGTGGCCGGGCGTCTTCTTGGCCAGCCTGCTGTTTGGTGACACGGAGGCGCTCGCTGTCGCTGTAGTCGTCAAACTCAACGGGTGGATACCTTCCGTATCGCGTCGCACCCACTACGCTGGCATCTCACGCACGGCGAACTCAGGGTGGAGGCATCCCGGCCGGTGAACTCGCTGCCGCACTGCTAACGGGCCAGCAGGGGACGCACCTGTGACAAGGCCGTCGGGCAGAGCGCCGTGCAGCCCCGCATCAGTCCAGATAGGCGAAGGCGAACGACTCGGCGTAGGTCAGGCCGGCGGGCGCGCCGGAATCGGCGGCGCGCTTGCGCCAGCGCTCAAGCATGTCGTCCCAGTCACGCTGGCCGAACTGGGTTTCATGCAGTCGCAACGCCTCGATCTTGCGTTGGAAGGTGTCGGAGATGTCGATCCAGAGGTTCGGCTCGCCCCCGCCCAGGAGCAGCATGTGGACGATGTGCGGTTCCAGGCCATCGGCGGCGTGCTCTGGAAAGTATGTCTCCAACCGGCAGGCTGGGAAGACCGCCGCCAGGGTGGCAAAGCCGACGGCGCGGTGGTCCGGGTGCTGGCGCAGGTTGCGCGTCAGCGGATCGTGGGTAATGACCAGGTCGGCCTTCAGACGGCGGATTTCTCGCACGATCTGGCCGCGCAGCTCCTGCGTGTCATAGACCTCGCCATCGCGGTGACGCAGGAAGATCACTTCCTCCACCCCCAGGTAAGCGGCGGAACGGCGCTGTTCGTCTTCACGCAGGGCGATGAAGCGGAAGGGGTCCGGTTCGCCATTCGGCACCCCCTTATCGCCGGAGGTTGCCACGACGTAGCGTACCTGTGCGCCGGCGTCGGTCAAGCGCGCCACGGTGCCGGCGGCGAAGGCATCAGGGTCGTCCGGGTGTGCGCCGACGAACAGGACGCGCCGGGCGCTTAGCACCTGTTCCAGTGCGTTGAGGTCTTGCGTTGCGGATGTCGCAATCGACATCAATCTTCTCCCCACTCTGCCAATAGCCGTTTCTCTCGCCACTATGGTAACGCGCCGTGCCGTCGTTGCTGCTACTCTTTGGGGAGGTGACAGGCAATAGGCAACAGGCAACAGGCAACAGGCAACAGGTGACAGGTAACAGGGGCTGGAGTGTCTGCTTGCCCCATGCCGCAGCTGACATGCATGTGGAGAACGCACTGATCGCCGACATCGTGCGGGAATTGCAGTGAGGTGAAGTGGTGCATTGGGGGTGGAGGCTGCGGAGTGTGCGGGTACTTGGCGCGCTGCTGTGCGCGTTGTTGGGGCTGTTCGCGGGAGGAGTGCCGGACAACTCTCCCAGCGCTGCTGCCGCGCCGTCCGAAGTGTATTTCCCAGTGACCGGCCACCACGTCGGCGAGCCGTTCCTCAGCGCCTGGCGGGCACGCGGCGGTATCCCGATCATCGGCTACCCGCTGAGCGAGCCAATCGAGCGCGACGGCATGACGGTGCAGTACTTCGAGCGTGCGCGCTTCGAATGGCACCCCGAGAGCGCCGGCAGCATCTGGGAAGTGCAGGGCACATTGCTGGGGCGCTGGATCGCCGGCGGCAAGACCGACCCAGCCTTCGCGCCGATACCGGAAGGGCAGACCCCACCCACCAATGCCGACAACTGGTTCTTCCCGGAAACCCGCCACAATCTTTCGCACGGCTTCAAGGACTACTGGGAGGCCAACGGCGGGTTGGCCGGCTTCGGCTACCCGATCAGCGAGGAATTTACCGAAGACGGCCGTACCGTGCAGTATTTCGAGCGGGCGCGCTTCGAGTGGCACCCGGAGAACGCCGGCACGCCCTACGTCGTCCTGCTGGGGCGGTTGGGCGCCGACCGGGCCGCAGCCGATGGGGTTGATACCAGCCCGGTCACGCGGCGCGCTGGTGTACCGGACTACGACCCCAGCCTGTTCAGCCGCTCGCTCTCCCTGCCGGTGCTGATGTACCACCGCTTCGGCGACCCGGCCGACCGCTACCAGGTACCGTACTGGGCCTTCGCCCAGCAGCTTGACTGGTTGCTGGCCAACGGCTACACCACCGTCACCCTCGGCCAGGTCTACGACTACCTCGCCGGTTACGGCACATTGCCGGCCAAGCCGGTCGTCCTCACCTTCGACGACGGGTTCAGCTCGCAGTGGGCTGCCGCCGCAATGCTGGACGAGCGTGGGATGAAGGGGGTGTTCTTCATCACGACCGGCCAGCCGCGCATGGAAGATTGGCAGATCAAGGCGCTCTCCGACCAGGGGCATGAGATCGGCGCGCACACGATCTCCCACACCGTCCTGACGTACTTGAGCGACGACCGGCTCTGGGCGGAGCTCTCTGTACCGAAGGCGCATCTGGAGGCAGTAACCGGCAGGCCCGTCGAGTTTCTGGCCTACACCTATGGCGAATACGATGGCCGGGTGATCGCGACGACGCAGGCTGCCGGCTATCGGGGTGCGGTCGCCGCCTGGGGTGGCAAGGAGTGGACGCCGGAGAAGTGGTGGTTTGAACCGCGCATCGAAATCTCGGGTTACCTCAGCCTCGGAGAGTTTGCGGCATATGTGCGATGATCTCCGGCGGATTGGAGAGTGGTGATGCCGCAACTGAACTCAGCAGAAGCGCCGTTTGAGGTCATCACGCGCCAGGCAAAGGTGCGCAGGCTTGAAGTCCGGCGGGTAGAACGCCTGACGCCGCACATGGTGCGGGTTACCTTTGGTGGAGATGACTTGCACGATTTCGAAACTCAGGGGCCGGACGACGACTTCCGTATCTTCTTCCCGTTGCCGGGGCAAGAGCGCCCGACCTTGCCACAGCTTGGCGAAGGGCGTGGGTTCATCTGGCCGGAAGATGCACCGCGCCCCCAGAACCGCGAGTACACCCCGCGTCGCTTCGACCCTGTGTCCCGCGAGCTGACGGTGGACTTCGTCGTGCATGGCGATGGCCCCGGCTCGGTTTGGGCGGACACCGTGCAGCCGGGTGGCTACGCCGGATCGGTCGGCCCGCGGCGCTCGCGGATCATGTCGCCGGAAGTGACCGAGTACCTGCTGTTCGGCGACGAGTCGGCCTTGCCCTCGATCGGCAGGCGCATTGAGGAGTTGCCAGCCGGCGTGAACGTGCGAGCGTTCGTGGAAGTGGCCGGCGCAGACGAGGAACAGCAGTTCGAAGCGCGTGCCAATGTTGAACTGCACTGGCTCCATCGCGACGGCGCTGAACCCGGGACAACCGACTTGCTGGCCCAGGCGGTGCGGAGCATCGAGACGCTGGCGCCATACACTTTCGCCTGGGTGGCTGGGGAGGCGAACTCGATCCGCCCAGTACGCCGCCACCTGTTGGGTGAATTGGGATTGCCGCCCGCCTGGCTGCGCTTTACCGGCTACTGGAAGCGCACCATCCCGAACTGGGACCACCACGAGGAGATCCCGGAGTAGGTGGGTACGACGAGTCTCTGGCGCTCGGACGGAATGTCATGACACCGCCAACAACAACCGATGTCCTCATCGTTGGGGCTGGGCCAGTTGGCCTGACACTGGCGCTCGACCTGGCGGCGCGCGGCGTGCGCTGCATTGTGCTGGAGCTGCGCGAGCGGGGCGAGCCGCCCAGCGTCAAGTGCAACCATGTCGCGGCGCGGTCGATGGAGATCTTCCGGCGACTGGGGGTTGTGCAGGTCGTGCGCAACGCTGGGCTGCCGGAGGACTTCCCCCACGACATCGTCTTTCGCACGACGATGACCGGCCGGGAGTTGGCACGCATCCCGATCCCTTGCCGGCGCGACCGCTACACGACAACCGAGGGGCCGGACGCCTGGTGGCCGACGCCGGAGGGGCCCCACAGGATCAACCAGATCTATCTGGAGCCGATCCTGTTCGAACATGCCTGGGCCAGAGACGGCATTACCATCCACAACCGCGTCGCCTACGAGCGCTTTCAGCAGGACGACAACGGTGTATCTGTCACCGCCCGGCGGTTGGACGATGGCGCCACGCTCCGCTTTGAGGCGCAGTACCTGGTGGGCTGCGATGGAGGGCGTTCAACGGTGCGCCATCAGATCGGCGCGCAGTTCGTCGGCGATGCCGTTGTGCAGCGAGTGCAGTCGAGCTACATCCGCGCGCCGCAATTGCTTGCGTTGGTGGAGGGGCCATCCTGGGGCAGTATCTCGCTCAACCCGCGTCGCAGCGGCACGGTGTACGCCATTGACGGGCGCGAGACGTGGTTGCTGCACAACTACCTGCGCGACGATGAAACCGACTTTGAGAGTGTCGACCGCGACTGGGCGATCCGCGCGATCCTTGGCGTTGGCCCGGATTTCCACTACGACGTCATCAGTAACGAGGACTGGTTCGGCCGGCGGCTTGTCGCCAACCGCTTCCGCGACCGGCGCGTCTTCATCTGCGGCGACGCCGCCCACATCTGGGTGCCGTATGCCGGCTACGGCATGAACGCCGGCATCGCCGACGCCGACAACCTGGCCTGGCTGCTTGCGGCGCGGATCAACGGCTGGGGTGCTGAGGGGATCCTCGATGCCCACGAGCGCGAACGCCTGCCGATCACCGAGCAAGTCTCGTACTTCGCCATGGACCACGCTCACGCGATGGCGAAACAGCGCCGCGCCGTGCCGCCGGAGATCGAAGCAGATGGCCCTGCGGGCGAGGCTGCGCGGGCCGCAGTTGGGCAGGCGGCCTACAACCTCAACGTCCAGCAGTACGCTGCTGCCGGCCTGAACTTCGGGTACTACTACGCCGATTCGCCGCTAATCGCCTACGATGGGGCGGTACACCCGCCGTACACGATGGGGACGTTCACTCCCTCGACCGTGCCGGGGTGCCGCACGCCGCACTTCTGGCTCAGCGATGGCCGCTCGCTCTACGACGTGCTCGGCCCGGAGTACACGCTACTGCGCTTCGACCCGAGCGCCGATATTGCGCCACTCCTGGCAGCCGCCGCTGCGCGCAGTGTGCCGCTGGACGTGCTGGATGTGGACGCCGCGGATGCTGGCGATGCGTATGAAACTGCGCTGGTCCTCTCCCGGC
The DNA here is from genome assembly GCA_003577355.1 of Chloroflexota bacterium. Taxonomy (GTDB): domain Bacteria; phylum Chloroflexota; class Chloroflexia; order Thermomicrobiales; family CFX8; genus CFX8. The sequence goes on from QEUZ01000189.1 coordinate 7,754, forward strand.
CGGACCAGCACGTCGCCTGGCGTGGCAATGCCCTGCCCGCCGACCCTGCGCAACTGGTCGAGCGCATCCGCGGGGCGTTGCCGTAACCGGTGCGCCGTTCAGGCACGTTCGCCCAACCGGCCGCCCATGCGGATGAAGCGCACTGAACCGTCCGGGTTCGGGATGAAATCGACGCGGCTGCCGGCGCTTGCGCCGTCGGTAACAAGGAACTCGCGTTCCGATATCGGGCGCAGGTGGACGGGTGGCCAGGGGTCAGGCGGGCCGAAGACGGGGTCCGTCAGCGCCACCACCGCCGAAAGGCCGTCCCCTTCGACGCTGATATCGACCGAGGAGAACTGCTGCAGGTAGCGTCCGGCGTAGCGTTCGAGCAGCTCCGGCGGAAGATTGACGCGGGGCGGTTCAGCGGCCTTCAGCCCGCAGAGTTCCTGCAGCAGCGCTTCCTCGATTGGCCGGATTGCGGCGCTGCCGCGCCCGCTGTTGGTCATGATCGCAATTGCCACTCCTTTGGCCGGTACCGCTGTCAGCTGTGTCTGGTAACCGTTGATCGAGCCGCCGTGGGAGATGATGGTGTAGCCGTCGATCTCGCGCAGGTCCCAGCCA
>QEUZ01000190.1 GCA_003577355.1 Chloroflexota bacterium
GCGACAACACGCCGCGCGCCCCCCAGCACAGCAGCCGTATCGTCGTGCCTGACACGGGCGCGGGCAATCAGCCGAAAGTCACGATTCCGCCCGCGTGCCGTCGAAGCACTGTCCCGACCATCGCCGGGTTCGTGTTCCACCCACCGTCCGATGTCGGGTCAAGGTCGCTGGTTGCAGCAGAGAAGCGCGCTGCAGACAAGGACGATCACTCCACTGGTCACTGGTCACTCAACTAACGGTCGATGTCGACCGGCGCCAGCGTGGACAAGAGGAATGAAACGACGCTGACGATCAGCGCGCCGAAGAAGGCGGGCCAGAAGCCATCGACGTGAAAGCCGACATCCAGCCAGTTCTCGCTGATGTAGGCGGCCATCGCAAACGTCGCGGCGTTGATGACCAGCAGGAACAGCCCGAGGGTCAGGATGATGCAGCCGCACGAGAGCAGTTGCAGGATCGGCCGGACGAAAGTGTTGATGAGCGCGAGTACAGCAGCGGTCACCAGCACCGCTACCCAGCCATTGGTATCGGTCACCTCGATGCCCGGCACAAGCCAGGCGGCAACCACCAGCGAGGCCGCGATCATCAGCCAACGCACCAGCAGTACAGCGCAATCGCCCATGTTTCCTTCACTTTCAACGCACTGCAGCGTGCCGTCCGGCGGAATAGCGCTTCGCGAGAATCTCAACCGCTTGGGCGCATCAGGGTGCAACCCCCTGCTCGCGCGGTACAGCAGTTGTCGCCAGCCGGCCGCTGCGTTCGAGCAGGAGGATACCGCTGATGCACAGGCTACCGACACCGAGCAGGGCAATCCACGGCAAGGCAGGGATACCGAGGCGGTCGCGAATGTCGAACAGGACTCCGGTGAGGGTGTTGCTGACGATCGTGCCGATGCCAGCGATCGTCCAGAAGAACCCGAAGTAGGCGCCGGTGTTGCGGTTGTTCCCCAAACGGGGGATCGACTCCATTAGGAACGGATAGGCCACGGCGCTGCCGACGGTCAGCAGCAGCACGGCGCCGATGCCGGGGCTGAGGTCGAGCAGGTAACCTGCCCAGCCAGCTGCCACCTCCTGCGGTAGCCACACTGAGCCGAGCAGCGGCGGCAGCCAGGCCAGCGTCATCAGCGCCAGCCCAATGGCGATCGCGGCGGCTGGGGTCCAGCGTGCCTGGCAGTACGCCGTTGCCGGCAGCTGGCCGACGATCGAGATCACCGAGGAGAGCGCGAACAACAGCCCCAACGCAGTGCCGCTGCCGGTGAGGCGTTCGACCTCCAACGGCAGGCTCAGGTAGATCTGGTTCCAGAGCAGGGGGTACGCCAGGGCCGAGAAGGCGAACAGGAGGAAGGCGCGGTTCCTCAGTACCTCACCCCAGCTCCCGCGCACCGTCGCCGAGACGTTGCGCCGGTCGTGCCGTGGCGGCAAGTAGCGCAGTTGCAGGAGGATCAACCCAATAAAGCAGCTCGCCGAGGTCAGGGCGACGACCTGGAAGTCGAAGCTCAGTAGCACCACACCGAGCAGTGGCCCCGCTAGTGTGCCGATTTGCCAGGCGACATTGGAGAGCGCGAAGGCTTCGGTGCGCCGGTCATGGCTTTCCACTGCCAGGTAGGCGCGCAGGGCTGGGCTGAACAGCGCCCCAGCGAAGCCGGACAGCACCGACGCCAGCAGCACCCAGACAAAGCCGGACACCAGCCCGAACAGCGCGAACCCCAGCGCCCGCAGCACCAACCCGGCGATGATGACCGGCTTGTAGCCCAGCCGGTCGGCGAGCGTCCCGCCGACCACCGACAACCCCTGCTGGCTCATCGCGCGCAGGCCAAGCGCCAGCCCGACCATCCAGGCCGCAAACCCCAGGTCATCGCTGAAATAGGTTGCGAGGTAGGGGAAGAGCATTGCGACGCTGAGGCTCAGCGTCAGCTCGTTGACGAGCAGGACCTGGACAACCCGCGTCTGCGAGGCAAACGCTCGCCACAGGCTGCCACCGGCGTGGTTCACGCCAGCCACTCCAGATTGAGTGGATATCTACCGTTCACACCCGTCACCACCCGCCGGCATTCTCGCATCACGCGGTGGCGGCGGGAAGGCTGCAGCGGCCCCCACTGCCCCGAACTGTCTGGCTCGCTCTCGCGCATGAGCGGGCCCTTGACCTCGCCAGGCATCACCCCGTACGATCCACCCAGGATCAAACAAGCGTTAGTTATTGGAGTGTGCGTTTCAATGGTCGCCAGCGGGGCCCGCAAAGAGCAGATCGTCGCGACCGCCAGCGAGCTGTTCCGGCAGCGCGGCTACCACGCGACGACGGTGCGCGACATTGCGCGAGAGCTGGACCTGCAGGGCGGCTCGCTCTACGCACACATCGACTCGAAAGACGCGGTACTGCGCGAGATCGTCGCGCGGGCCGCCGAGGCGTTCTTTGCGGCGGTCGAGCAGCTGGCTGGCGAGCCGTGGCCGGCAGCAACCCGCTTGCGCGCGATGATCCACGCCCATATCGGCGTCGTCACCAGCCGGCTCAACGACGCAACTGTGTTCCTGCAGGATTGGCGCTACCTGGAAGAACCGGGGCGTGCGGAAATCCTGCGCTTACGCGATGCATACGAGGCGTTATTCCGCCAGGTGCTCGCCGAGGGCATTGCGGCAGGGGAGTTCACAGTGCGCGACCCGCGCCTGGCGAGCATCATGCTGCTCTCCGGGTTGAACGCGCTGCCGGGCTGGTTCCGGCCCGATGGCGCGCTGTCTGCCGATCACATTGCCGCGGAGTACGCTGAAATGCTGTTGCATGGTCTGAGCGTTCGCCCGCTGGCCGACGAGGAGGACGACCGATGAGTGTCGCGACGACCAACCACGCAGATGCAGAACGCCGCGCTGCCTTCTTCGCCCACGTCGCAGCCGGCGGCAAAGTCGAAGCGACCGACTGGATGCCGGATGACTACCGCACCGCCGTGTTGCGCTTCGTCGAAATGCACGCCAACTCTGAGCTGATGGGGGTGTTACCGGAGCGCGAGTGGCTGCTGCGGGCGCCGACGCTCAAGCGCAAGCTGGCGCTCACCTCCAAGGTGCAGGACGAAGTCGGCCACGCCCAGATCCTCTACCGGGTGGCCGAAGACCTCGGCAAGAGCCGCGAGGCCATGCTCGACGACCTGATGCACGGGCGCACCAAGTTCCACAACGTCTTCCACTACCCCACCCGTTCCTGGGCCGATGTCGGGGTGATTGCCTGGCTGATCGACGCCGCCGCGATCGTCGCCCAGCAGGCGCTGCGCGAGTCCAGCTACGCTCCCTATGCCCGCGCGATGAAGCGCATCTGCTGGGAAGAGTCGGTGCATATCCTGCACGGGCGCGATGTCCTGCTGACGATGGTCAACGGCACAGCGGCGCAGCGCGAGATGGTCCAGGAGGCGCTGAACCGCTGGTGGGGACCACTGATGCAGATGCACGGCCCACCCAGCGACCCAGCCAAGGACCGCGACCTGCAGTGGAAGATCAAGAGCAAGCACAACGAGGAGCTGCGTCAGGAGTTCCTGGGGGTCTACGTGCCGCGCATCTGGGAGATCGGTCTCACGATACCGGACCCCAACCTGCGCTACGACGAGGAAACCCAGCGCTGGCGCTATACCGAGCCGGACTGGGCGGAGCTACGCCACGTCGTCACCGGGCATGGACCAATGTCACAAGCGCGGCTGGACTTCCGCCTGCTGAACCACGCCGAAACCGCCTGGGTGCGCGATGTTGTGCTAGGCAACGGCCGCCAAGCCGCCTAGTTGCGTGACGAGTGACCAGTGACGAGTGACCAGTGACGAGTGACCAGTGACGAGTGACCAGTGACGAGTGACCAGTGACGAGTGACCAGTGACGAGTGACCAGTGGTGTGATTGTCCATGTCCAAAGGACTTACGTGATGTCGTACGCGCTCTGCACTGGCAAAGCGAGCTACCCTGTCCCGACGATGGTAACTGGAACACTAGAACGCCGGCTGCCGGCGCCCAACCCGGAAAGGTCTCGCCGAGATACCAGTCATCGAACTGCTGATAGCTCATAGCTCATAGCTCAAAGCTCAAAGCTCACAGCTCATAGCTCAAAACTGAAAGTCGACACCCGCAATGCAGGTCTACGAAGTCTTCCGACAGGAACGCGAGGGGGAGCCGATGGCGCACAGCGGCTCGCTGCTGGCGCCCAGCGCCGACCTGGCACGCCAGTACGCCCGCGATTTCTTCTCGCGCCGCAACGAGGCGCTGCGGCTGTGGGTTGTGCCGCGCTCGGCCATTGCCGAAGTGGACGATAGCGACTGGCTGAAGCCCCCCTTCGACCACAGCTACCGCGTGCCGGCCGGCTACAACATCGTCGAGAAGATCCGCACTGCCAAGGCGCGTGCCGCCCAGGCTGGCGAGAGCGAGGCTGGGCCATGAGCAGCCTGCCGGCCGGTATCTCTCACGACGCACTTGCTGACCTGCTGCTGGCGTTGGCCGACGATGAGCTGGTGTTGGGCTACTGGGATTCCGAATGGACCGGCATCGCGCCCCTCTTAGAGGAAGATGTCGCGATGTCGAGCATGGCGCAGGATGAAATCGGCCACGCCCTGGCCTACTACAGCCTGCTCGCGCCACACAGCGGCATCGACCCGGATGCCTACGCCTTCGGCCGCACCCCGCCGGAGTACCGTTTTGCTCGCCTGCTCGGCCACGCTCGCACCGATTGGGGCTTCACAATCGCCCGGCGCTACCTCTACGAGACAGCCGACGCCGTGCGCCTGGAGTCGCTCTCCCGCTCCGCCTGGCCGGAGCTGGCCGGCCTGACCGCCAAGATGCGCCGCGAAGAGGCCTACCACCTGCTACATTTGGAGACGTGGTTCACCACGTTCATGAGCGCCGCTCCGAGCGCCGCGGAACGCTTCCGCGCCAACCTCGCGCAGCTCTGGCCGGATGCCCTCGACCTGTTCGCGCCACTGCCCGGCGAAGACGAACTCCTGCGCTGCGGCATCCTGCCCGAACCGATGTCCACGCTGGGCGCCCGCTGGGAAGCAACCGTGCGCCCCCGCTTGGAGGCTGCCAGCGTGGCCGTGCCGCTCAACAGCGCGACGTTGCCACCTCGCAGCGGTGGTCAGCACCCCGACTTCTCCTGGCTCTGGAACGAAATGACGATGGTCTACCGCCTGGAACTGGGAGCAGTCTGGTGAGCGCCGTTGTGAACGAAGCATCTGTCCGCGCGGCATTGCGCGATGTCGTTGACCCGGAGATCCCGACGATCTCGATTATCGACCTGGGCATCGTGCGGGCGGTGACGGTGGATGCTGCCGGGGTGCAGGTCGAGATCATCCCAACGTTCATCGGCTGTCCGGCGATCGGCGTCATCTGCGACGACGTGCGCGCGCGCCTGGCCGAGTTTGGGCCGGTTGAGGTGCGCGTCTGTTACGACGAACCGTGGACGAGCGAACGCATCACCCCCTACGGACGCGAGTGCCTGAAGGCGGCCGGGTTCGCGCCGCCAGCCCATGTGCGGGTGGTCGAGGGCGGCACATTTCCGCTCACCCTGCACCAGGTCGTGCCCTGCCCGTTCTGCGACGCCCGCAACACGCGCCTGGAGAATCCCTTCGGCCCAACCCTCTGCCGCGCAATCTACTACTGCCCGACCTGCCGCCAGCCGTTCGAGCACTTCAAGGCGGTGTAAGCGATAGGCAACAGGCAACAGGTGACAGGCAACCGGGGTTGGAGTGCATGTCAACGCCCTGGTGCGGTGGTATTGCGCGGCTGATCACTCCTGAAGGCGCACGAACGCAGCGTCACGTATCATTTGCGGCGGCCCGGCGGTCTGTAGCCGGGCCGCTGCTGTGTTCGGAAGTGTGAGCGGTTCAGCCTGTGACCCGTGCTGCGCTTGTCCTTTTCTTCTGTCAAGTCATCTGGTCGCTCGGCGGTGTCGTTATCACCCTGGAGCCGCTGCCGGTCGTCAACTTGATGGCGCTGGCGTTGCTATCTGCCGGCGTGGTTGTCGGGGTTGCGGCAGGGCGACGGGCATTGTCACTGGCGAGCTGGCGGCTGCGTGCTGAAGCAACCGGCTTCGGCGTTGTCAACGGCCTGTGCAACCTGCTCTCCGGCCTTGCGATCCTGCTGGCTGGGGTCGGCAACGCGGCGTTCGCAATCGCCGCTACGCCGCTGTTCATCGTCATCATCGCCCGCCCGCTCACCGGCGACCGGCTGCCGGCGCGCGCTGTGCCAGCGCTGCTGCTCGGTGCGCTGGGGGTTGGCCTGCTGCTCGCGGCGGGTCGTGGGGCCGACGGCGGCCAGAACGTGATGCTTGGCCTGCTCTGTGGGTTGCTCGCGGCGCTCCTCGCTGCCGTCTCGGCGCTGGGCGGCAGGAGGCTTGCCCCGCGCATCGGCGTGGAGGCGGCGGTGGCCTGGACCCTGTTTATCGGTGGACTGTCGCTGCTGCCCTTTGTCGAGTGGCGCGCATTCCTCGACATTGCGCCGCTGATGCTGCCGCTGGTCGCTATCTGGATCACCGGGCATTTCGTCATCGCGCCGGTGCTCTACACCCGCGCCGCGCGCATTGCCCCCGCGTTCGTGCTGGCCGCCGCGACGTTCGTCAACACCGCGCTGGCGCCTGTCTGGGGTGCGCTCATCTTTGGGGAGCGTTTGCTGCCGCTGGCGTTGGCCGGCGTCGGCCTGGCTCTGGCCGCCAACGTGCTGCTCATGCTCATCCTGCGCAACGCCGCCCGCAACACAGCTCAACCCGAACCTGCTCCCACAACCCCAACAACCGCACCTGCACTCTAACCCCTGTCACCTGTCACGCAGGGTTGTTGCAATGTCGTCCTGCGCTGGTACGTGTACCTGGGATGACCCCGTTGCCCGGGTCATCCCGACCGGAGTGGAGGGAATTCCATGCGGAAGGTCAGGGCAACCCGAAGCGGAGACATTGCGTTTCCCGGTGGAGGTTCCCTGCTCTTCACATGGAGATCCCTCCACTTCGGTCGGGATGACCGGCTTGAAGCGTAGTCGCGGGCATGACGTTACTGGGCGATGGTGTTGGACGGCGTTGAACAGTCCATTGCCCCAACCCCTGTCACCTGTCATCTGTTGCCTGTCACCTGTCAAACCAGCATACTGCCGCCTGCTGAAGCACGGAGCACACAAGGAGGCCTCGGATGGCGCGAGTGACACAACGGAGCGGAGCAGCGGTAATCGAGGCGTTGCGCGCCGAAGGGGTGGAGTTCGTCTTCGGGCTGGTCGGCTCGCATGTGCTGGAAATCTACGACGCGTTGCTGGATGCCCCGGAGATCCGCCACATCACCGTCAAGCACGAGACGACCGCGAGTGGCATGGCCGACGCCTATGGCCGGCTCACCGGCAAGCCGGGGGTGGCGCTGGTAACGGCGGGGCCGGGCGCCACCAACTCCCTCACCGGCGTGGCCCAGGCCTACATGATGGCCTCGCCGATGGTGCACATTTCCGGGGCCGTGCCACGCAACGCCAGTATGGAGTCGTTCCACGGGGTCGATGCCCCGGATTTCCTGGTTGATATCTTCAAGCCGGTCACCAAGTGGAGTGTGTCGATCCAGCGGCCGGAGGATATCCCACACATCTTTGCCGAGGCGTTCGCGCTGGCCGTCTCCGACCGCCCTGGCCCGGTGCATATTGAGATCCCGGAAGATGTCCTGCTCGCCCCGCCGACCGAGATGGATGTCTACCGCAGGAAGCAGCCCGAGCCGCAGCGTCTTGATGGACAGACGCTGGATGCGATCGTCCAGGCGGTGCGCGCCAGCTCCAACCCGCTGATCTGGGCCGGCAAGGGGGTGCGGGCGACCAACGCCTCCGCCGAGCTGGCCGAGCTGGCCGAGCTGCTGGAAGCGCCGGTGATCCTCTCCGGGGATGCTGCCGGAGCGTTGCCGGATACCCATCCGCTGGCGACCTCGCAGCTCACCCTCTACGGCCTCACGCCGCTGCAGCAGGAGCTGGCCCGCGCGGCCGACCTGGTGCTAGCGGTTGGGGAACGCGGCGGCACCGGCCACGCCGATGGGCTGTTCGCCTCCGTCAATGCGCCGGTTGTCGGCTTGTGGCTCGGCAACGCCGGCGAAACGCCGGACCTGCGCGCCGTGCCGACCGCCAGCGCCGTCACCAGCATCCGTGAGGGCTTGAACCAGTTGCTGGAAGCCCTGGGCGACCAGCAGCGGCCAATGGACCCGGCTCTGCGCCAGCGTATCGCCACCGAAGGGGAGGGCCTGCGGCGCTTCATCTTCGAGCAAGCCATGCAGGAGTATGGCGACCGCTCCCCGATGCACTACGCCACTGCCATCGCCGGACTCCACGAGTTCATCGACGACGAGACGATCGTCCTGGGCGACATCGGCCAGCA
>QEUZ01000191.1 GCA_003577355.1 Chloroflexota bacterium
GCGGACATCGCTGCTGGCTTCAATCGCCAGGTACTCTTCAAATGTCAGGTTGCCGTAGCGTGGCGCTGCTTCTCGCATGGCGGCAAGTATACGAGCCTAGCCAGCCGCTGCCGGCGTGATGCCGAGTGCGGCCGGCAGGCCCCACGCCTTGGCGAGGCTGTTGACCGCCCGCAGGCGGTCTTCCAGGTTCGGGAGCGAGGTGGTGAACATCACCTCATCGGCTTGGCAGCGCTCGGCGAGGTCGTGCATCTGGTCGGCGACCGACGCTGCGTCGCCGATCAGCAGGTTGTTCAAGCGCTCCTGGGCATGGTGTTGCTCGATCGGGGAGAGGACGGTGCGCTGGGCCTCTGCCAGTGTCGGCGGTTGATAGGGCCTGCCAGAGGCCAGCGCCGCCCAGCTGACGGCGACGATCTTCGAGAGCTCCGCCGCGTGCTCCTCCGTCTCCCCGACGACGACCCCGACTGCCAAAATGGAATGCGGCTCCGAGCGGTACTCCGATGGTTTGAAGCGCTCGCGGTAGATGCGCATGACCGGCACGGCGGCGCGAAAGTTGATGTGCGACGCAAACGAGAACCCCAGGCCGGAGTTCGCCGCGAACTGCCCGCTGAAATCGCTGGAACCGAGCAGCCAGATCGGCGGCAGGTTGACATCGGCCGGCGTCACGCTGATCCTGCGGAAGGGATGGTCGTCCGGGAAGCCGTGGGAATCCAGCGCCAGCAGCTCGGACAACAGCTCCGGGTACTGGTCGGTGCGAATGGCCTCCTCGGAGCGGCGCAAGGCGTAGGCGGTGAGGGTATCGGTGCCGGGTGCGCGACCAAGCCCCAGGTCGATCCGGCTCGGATGTAACGACTCGAGCAGATGGAACGCCTCGGCAATGCGCAACGGTGCGTGGTTCGGTAGCATGACCCCGCCGGAGCCGACGCGGATCCTGCTGGTCTTGTTCGCGATATGGGCGATCATGATCTCCGGCGAACCGCTGGCCAGCCCGATGCTGTTGTGGTGCTCCGCGAACCAGTAGCGGGTATAGCCCAGCTCGTCAGCTCGCTGCACCAGCACCTCGGAGTTGTGCAGCGCCACGCGGGAGGTCGAGCCAGCCTCAATCGGGCACAAGTCAAGGATCGAAAGCGGTCGTGTCATCCGGGTTCTCCCTGGGCTTCCTTATCGACGGTTGCTCGCGTTCGCCGCATGCCGTCGCGCACTGCGCAGTCATGCTTCGCTGAAGTCGACACCTTCGTAGATCTCCGCAACATTCAGGAGCATCTCGGGGCAGCGCAGGTGCAGCATCCTTCCGGGAGCGAGCTCTTCGTGCCACCAGGCCCCTTTCTGGTCGCGGAAGTGACGGATCACCCGTTGTTCGTCCTGAAAGACGATCAGGTACTCCTGTAAGGACTCGATCGCGCAGTAGCCCATGAGTTTGTCACGTCGGTCGGCGCTCGCTGTACTGGGCGAGGAGACCTCGACGATCAGGCATGGCTGGGTGAGATACATTGGTTCTTCGTCTGCCGGATCACACACCACCACTGCGTCTGGGTAATAGCACGCGTTATCGCCAATTCTGACGAGCATGTCGCTACCATAGACGGCGCAGTCGGTACCGCGTGCTCCATTCCACAGCTGTGCGGCCACATTCATCGCGATGCGATTGTGCCGTTGCGTTGCACCCGCCATGGCGTACAACATGCCGCCAACATACTCATGGCGGATCTCACTGGCAGATTCCAACGCGAGGTACTCGTCGATCGTCAGGTGGCGATGAGGAGCTGCGAGTTCACGCATGGGGCTATCCTGCACTTCCTTCGGACATCGCTTCCGCGGTGATATACGTCGCCCGATCGCTACTGCTCAGGGGAACTCTACACCCCAGTAGATGCGTTGCGGCGAGAGAGTCGTCGCGGGGCAGGTCAGCCGGAACGCACTTTCGCCGGCGATATCTTCATCCCACCAGGCGCCGGCAGCATCCCGAAAGGAGCGGACTACCCGCTGGTCGAGAAAGCGTTGCTCACGCTTGATCGGCCCGCAATCGACTGATGCGTCCCGGCAGTACGCCGCGTCTACGGCAGCGCGTACCAGCATAGCGCTGCCGTAGACGATGCAGTTCGTACCTTCGGCCGCAACTCCCAAGGCGCTCAGGATGTTGCTGGCGATGTGGTTATGCGGTTGGGATGCACCAGCCATGGCATGCAACGTCCTGCTGACGTGCTCGTGCTTGACCGTGCTCTGGTCTTCCAGGGCCAAAAACGCATCGAATGTCAGATACCGGCGGATCGTTGCAGGGTTGCGCATCTGGAAGTGGACCGTCCCTAACCGAACCGTGCCCGTAGGCGCGGCAGCACATCTTCGGCATACAGGCGCAGGAAACGTTCCTGGTCTGGCCCCGGTGCGTGGAAGACGAGATGGGTGAAACCAAGCTCGATGTACGGCGCGATGCGCTCGACCTGCTCGTCCGGGTCGTCGGAGACGATCCAGCGGCTGGCGGTGCGCTCGATCGGCAGCGCGTCGGCGAGGCGCTCCATTTCGGTCGGGTCTTCGATGCCCAGCTTCTCGTCTGACGAAAGGGCCAGCGCGCCCCAGTAGCGGGTGTCTTCCAGCGCGCGTGCCTTGTCGGTGTCGTAGGAGACCTTCATTTCAATGAAGCGCTCGACCGAGCCGACCGGTCGCCCGGCGGCTTCTTCTCCGGCGGCAACGTTCGGCAACAGGGTTTCGGTATACAAGTCCCAGCGCTTGCCGCTGGTGCAGATGAAGCCGTCGGCGATGCGCCCGGCGTATTTGGCGACCATGGCGCCTGCACCGGCGACGTAGAGCTGCGGCGGTTCGTCGAGCCGGTCATAGAGGGTGGCGTTGATGGTCTTGTAGTACTGGCCCTCGAAGGTGACGCGGTCTTCCGTCCACAGCTGGCGCATCAGCGCGACTGCCTCGCGCAGGCGTCCGTAGCGTTCTTTGAACTCCGGCCACTCGATGCCGATCGACGGGACTTCGTTGAGCGATTCGCCGGTACCGACCCCGAGCATGACCCGGCCGGGGTTGAGGACGTTGATCGTGCTGATCGCCTGGGCGACGATCGACGGATGGTACCGGAATGTGGGGGTAACCACGCTGGTGCCGAGCTGCACGCGCTTGGTGCGCTCACCGAGGGCGGCCAGCCAGGCAAAGGAGTACGGTGCATGGCCGCCGTTGTGCCGCCAGGGTTGGAAGTGGTCGCTCACGACGACCGAATCGAACCCGACCTGCTCGGCGATCACCGAAAACTCGAGCAGCGAGCGCGCGTCGAACTGCTCTGCCGAGGCCTTGTATCCGAGTTTCAGCATGCTTGTTTCCTCCTGCGTGCGTGTACGTGTGCTCTTCCCTAAGGCGCGGGCTTGTCGGAACATTCCCGCGACCGCGTCGTTCCGCCGGTGGAACACTAACACGAATGCGCTGTGGCCATGCAGGCTGGAACGAGCGCAAGGGCAGGTCGATACGCGCCATGCGCCGCGGAGAGTGGGGAGCTGCATATGGATAGTCCACAAGATCGAGTGATCCTCTCACGTGCGGGCGATATTGCGACGTTGACACTGAACCGGCCTGAGGCGCGCAACGCGATCAACTACGCAATGCTGGAGCGGCTGGATGGCATCATGCGCGAGCTGTGGGCCGACCCGCCACGGGTGCTCATCCTCGGCGCAACCGCTCCGGGTTTCTGCGCTGGGCTGGACATCAAGGACCCACGCGAGGCGGACCCCGCGCATGTCGCCGTGCGCGTGCGGCTGATGCACGGCATGTTGCGGGCGCTGCGCACGTTGCCGGCGCCGGTGGTCGCCGCCGTGGACGGGGTGGTGGCGGGGCTGGGGATGGAACTGGTAATCTCGGCCGACCTGCGGCTGGCCTCGCCGGCTTCGCGCTTCTCCTACCCCGAACCGAAGGTGGCCGTGCCTTCGCCGGCCGGGCATCTGGTGGCGCTAATCGGCCTTCCACGGGCGCAGGAGATGCTGCTGACGGCGCGTTGGGTCCCGGCTGATGAGGCGGAGCGTTGGGGCCTGGCGACGCGCGTCGTGACTGATCCGATGCGCGCCGCGCGGGAGCTGGCCGCCGAGATGCTGGCGCTCTCGCCGATCTCCCTGCGCCTGACCAAGGAAAGCCTCTGGCTGGCCGTCGAACCGGGGGCTGACGCCGCAATGAAGCACCACATTGCCAGCGTGACCTATGCAGCCGGTACCCGCGACCGGCGAGAGGCGTTGGCCGCCTTCCGTGAGCGACGACCGCCACGCTTCGTTGGCGAATAGTCCGGCGTGTTACCCTGCCACAATGGACCGCTCGGTCGTGTGAAGGCACTGGGCAATGTTGCGCAGCGATGACCTGGAACTGCTCGACCGTGAAGCCCAGCACGCCCCAGCGGCGGTGCTTGCCGAGAACTTGCGTGACATCCGCCGGGCGAACCGGTTCCTGGGTGGCACGCGCGCCGTGTTGCGCACCATGCGTCCGCTCCTCGCCGCCACACCGCCGGACACGACGTTACGTCTGCTTGACCTCGCCACTGGCTCTGCTGATATCCCGGTTGCGCTCGTGCGTGAGGCCCAGCGACTGGGGAAGCGGGTGCATGTCGTCGCGACGGACGCCCAGCCGCGTGTGCTCGACATCGCCCGTGCGGTGGAGCAGCCGGGGGTGCTGGACATTGCGGAAGCCGATGCTCGCGCCTTGCCCTACGCTGCCAGCGAGTTCGATGTCGTGCTGCTGTCGCTCGCATTACATCATTTCTCGCCGCAAGACGGGATGCTGGTGCTGGCGGAAATGCGCCGAGTTGGACGGGGACTCCTGCTGGTGAACGATCTGGAACGCTCGCGACTGGGCTATGCCGGAGCTTGGCTATTCGGCACGCTGCTCACCCGTAACCGCTTCACCCGCCACGATGCGCCGCTCTCGGTACGCCGCGCCTACACCCGTGCCGAGGCACGGGCAATGGCGTACCAGGCTGGTTGGCGGGGAGTGCGCGTGCGCGGCGCAGTTCCGTTTCGGTACGTGTTGACCGGGACAGCGGCCCCCGATGGCTAGCCCAACGTGCGACTGCCTGATTGTCGGCGCCGGGCCAGCCGGGACCGCCACCGCGCTCACCCTTGCAGCACGCGGCTACGCCGTCACCCTCGTCGATAAGGCGCGCTTTCCGCGGGCCAAGCCGTGCGCGGAGTACGTCAACCCGCAGGCAGTGTCGCTGCTCGAGCAGCTTGGGCTGGCCGAGGCGGCACTGCATGCCGGCGCGGCCGTATTTCCCGGCATGCGCGTCATCGCGCCATCCGGCCAGGAACTACTGCTCGACTTCACCGCCGATAGCGGCCGCCAGGCGCTTGGCCTCTCGCGCTTTGCGCTCGATGCACTGGCCCTCGAACGCTGCCGGGCAGCCGGCGTCAGCGTGTATGAAGGCATGCACGTGCGCGAGATCCTGGTGGAGCGCGCGACGGTTGTTGGCGTGCGCGGCCGGCGGGCAGGCGAGACGTTGGAGCTGCGCGCGCGGGTGGTTGTCGGAGCGGATGGCCACCACTCGCTGGTATCGCGCAGGTTGGGGTTGGATGCGCCGGTGCGCTGGCCCAGGCGCATCGGGCTGGCGGCACACCTGGAGGGGTATCGACTGGAGCGTGGTTTTGGTGAAATGCATGTCGGCGCTGGGGCCTACTGCGGGCTGGCCCCTCAGGAAGCCGGGCGCGTGAATGCCGCAATGGTCGTTGACATCGAGCAGTTTGCGCGCCGGACGGCATCGCCGGAGGAATTCTTCGATGCTGCACTGGCAAGCTACCCTGGGATGCAGTCGCGCGTCGCCCAGGCGCGCCGGGTGACGCCAGTGCGTGGGGTTGGGCCGTTGGCCCGCCGGGTGCGGCGGGTCTCCGGCGACGGCTACCTGTTGGTGGGCGACGCCGCCGGGTTCTTCGACCCGTTCACCGGCGAGGGCATCTTCGACGCGCTGACCAGCGGTATCCTTGCCGGAGAGGTGCTGGCCGGCGCGCTCTCCGAACTGGACACCTCAGCCGCCCGTCTGGCTGAATACGACCAGCGCCGGGCAGCCGCGTTGCGGGCGAAGCGCCGGGCGGCGCAGCTGGTGCAGCTGTTCGTGCGTTCACCACGCATGCTGGACTACGCACTTACCCGCATTGCTACCCGCCCACCGGTTGCTGCGACAATGACCGGCGTGCTGGGCGACTACCGCGATGCACGTGTCGTGCTCTCGCCCCGCTTCCTCTGGGCGACCTTGCGGCCCTGAGTGTGGCCGTCACACTGAAAGCCGATGGCTCCAATGCACCTGACGAATGCGATTACGATCGATGGTGACCTGCAGCGCATCTACCAGCTCGGTGCGGAGATCGAACGCTGGCCGGAGATCCTGCCCCACTACCGGCGGGTGCAGATCGTGCGCGCCTCGGCGGATGGCCGGCGCGTGGAAGCGAAGATGGCCGCGCGGCGGGGGCGCATCCCCGTCTCCTGGGTGTGCCGGCAGGAACGCTTGCCGGACGAGCCGCGCATCACCTTCCGGCACATCGGCGGGTTCACGAAAGGCATGGACGTTGCCTGGACATTCGAGCAGCACCCGGACGGGTTGGTGACGGTGCGCATCGACCACGAGTTTCGCAAGGGCTGGCCGCTGATCGATGACTTCGTCTCCGAGCGCGTTGTGGGCGAGTTCTTCGTCTCGGCCATTGCTGGCCGCACCCTGGCGACGGTGAAGCAGATCGCCGAGCGGGAACGTGCCGCGCAGGTGGAACCGAAGGGGCAGGCATGAGCCGCCAGCGCGTCGTCATCACCGGTATTGGCGCGGTTACGCCAATTGGCTCCGGCGCGGAAGGGCTCTGGGCAGGCGTCCTGCGCGGCGAAAGCGCCGTGCGGCCGATTGAGAACTTCGATGTCAGCATGTTCCGCACCCGTATCGCTGCCCAGATACCGGACTTCCGCCCGGAGGACGAGCTGGAGCGCAAACAGGTGCGCCGCCTGGAACGCTTTTCGCAACTGGCCGTCGTTGCGGCGCGCCAGGCGGTGACCGATGGCGGGCTGGACCTGCGTGGCATCGAAGAGGATGTCGGTATCCATATCGGCTCGGCCCTCGGGGGTGTGGCGTTTGGCGAGGAGCAACATACGCAGTTCGTGCAGCACGGGGTGCGCGGCGTCAGCCCCTTGACTGCGCTCTCGGTGTTCGGTGGGGCTGGAGCGTGCAACGTCGCGATGGATCTGGGCATCTACGGCCCAGTGGTTGGCAACGCCAACTCCTGCGCCTCCGGCACGATCGCGATCGGCGAAGCCTTCCGGCTGTTACGCGATAGTCCGGCCGGTGGTGTGCGGGCGATGCTGGCCGGCGGGGCGGAAGCGCCGCTGGCCCCACTCGCGTTCGGCGCATTCGCGTTGATCAAAGCGATGTCCAGCGCCAACGACACCCCCGAACGGGCCAGCCGTCCCTTCGACGCCGAGCGCGACGGCTTCGTCATGTCCGAAGGTAGCGCCGTGCTGCTACTGGAAACGCGCGAGCATGCGCTAGCCCGTGGCGCCCACATCTACGCCGAAGTGCTCGGCTATGCCCACACCAACGACGCGTACCACATGACCGCTCCCCGCCCGGACGGCGCACAGGCGACCCGCGCGATCCGCCTGGCCCTGGCTGACGCAGGCATCCCCGGAGACGTACTGGATTACGTCAATGCACATGCCTCCTCCACCCCACTCAACGACGCGACCGAGGTGCTTGCCCTGCGCGCGGCGTTGGGGGCGCACGCCGAGTGTATCCCGGTCACCGGCACCAAGGGGCTGCACGGCCACGCGTTAGGGGCCAGCGGCGCGTTCGAAGCGGCGATCGCCTGCATGGCGCTGGAGCACCAGTACGTGCCCGGCACCGCCAACCTGCGCACGCCCGACCCCGCCTGCGACCTGCAACACCTGCCGGAAACCGGCCGCCCGCAGCCGGTCCGCTACGTGCTCTCCAACTCCTTCGGCTTCGGCGGCATCAATGCCTGCCTGGTGCTGGCGGCGCCGGACGCGGCAGCGGCGTGAATCGTTGGCAAGCGTTCATATGTCGGGTGGAATGCGGCCATTGGGCGTGTTCGTAGGTGGGGAGAGCCATTACACCCGGCCCCTCTGCTGGTTCTCGAGACAAGGCGCCGGGGGGGTGAGGGCCGCCCTCACAACTCCTTCGCATACTCCAGGTTCTCCGTCACCAGCGTTGGGTCGCTGCCGAGGAAGGCGTGTTTGCTCATGTCGGCGCTGTAGCGGCTGGCCGGCGGGGTGCGGCCGAGGGCTTCGGCCATGGCGCGGATGTGGTGCGGGCCGGCGCCGCAGCAGACGCCGAGGTAGTCGACGCCGATGGCGCGCGCCTG
>QEUZ01000192.1 GCA_003577355.1 Chloroflexota bacterium
GGCGACGCATGGGCGTGGTTTAATGTGCTCGCGGCGTTCGACGTCATCTTCGTCACGCTCAGTTGGCTCGTCTTCCACCTCGTGCTCGAAGACTGATCGAAACCGCCGCTCGTGGCTGAAAGGTCGGTGCGTGTGAACCTGTTCCGAACCAGAAACGATCGTCTGGTTCAGTTGCTCGGCTTGCTGGCGGTCGGGATCGTGCTCGCCGGCGTCTACATGGCCTTCCTGTATGCGCCCACCGACCGCGTCCAAGGGCACGCACAGCGCATCTTCTACGTGCATGTCCCGATGGCCTGGCTGTCGTACCTCTCGTTCTTCGTCATCTTCGTCGGCAGCATCGGCTATGTCTGGAAGCGCGACATGCGCTGGGACCGCCTCGCCCGCGCCTCGGCCGAAATGGGTTTCGTTTTCACCAGCCTGATGCTGATCACCGGTTCGCTCTGGGGTCGCCCGATTTGGGGAACCTGGTGGACCTGGGACGCTCGTCTGACGACCAGCCTGATCCTCTGGTTCATCTACCTCGGCTACTTCATGCTGCGCGCCTACGCTGGCGATCGGGAGCGCGCCGCGCGCTACTGCGCTATCTTGGGGATCATCGGCGCGATCGATATCCCCATCATCCATCAGTCGGTGAAGTGGTGGCGCACGTTGCACCCGGAACCGGTGGTAGTGAATACATCCGGCCCGAACCTGCCAGATAGCATGCTCTTCACCCTGCTGGTGACATTTATCGGTTTCACGCTGCTTTACGCGTACCTGATGATCCAAAAATGGCACATCGAAGTCGCGCGCGACGCGCTCGTCGAACGTGAACTGACGGCGCTCATCGACGCAACGCAGCCACACGTACCGCAGGCAACCGGACGCCGCATCGTGGCCGGTGGGGCGGAGGATTAACGATGGACAATAACCTCGGCTACCTGTTCGCCGCGTTCGCAATCACCTGGGTGGCGCTGGCAGCCTACTTGTTCTACATTAGCCAGCAGGTCCGCAACCTGCGTGACGAGCTCAACGCGACCCACGAGGAGCCGGACGCCGAGCCTGAGGCGTAGCAGCCGCCTGCCGCACAGCAAGCCCGCGTGTCACATCGCCATTCATTCGGCGTTCTGCTCGCTTGCCGCTCGAATTGCTGCCCAAACGCGCTCAGGCGTGAGCGGCATGTCGATCGACGAAACCCCCAACGGAGCCAGTGCGTTGAGCACGGCGTTCACCAGCGCAGGAGGCGCACCAGTCGTTCCCGCTTCGCCCACCCCCTTCGCGCCGTGGGGAGTAAATGGGCTGGGCGTTACCGTGCTGTCCAGTTCCCACGACGGAAGCTGCTCAGCACGTGGC
Source organism: Chloroflexota bacterium (assembly GCA_003577355.1). Taxonomy (GTDB): domain Bacteria; phylum Chloroflexota; class Chloroflexia; order Thermomicrobiales; family CFX8; genus CFX8. Next base: position 1,333 of record QEUZ01000192.1, read on the forward strand.
GCGGCATAGTCCATCAGCGAGCCGGTGAGAAGCTGACCGTTCGCGTCGTAGCGTATCTCCTCCCACAGCGCCTGGCCAAAGCCTTGCGCCAGGCCACCATGCTTTTGCCCGAGCACCAGCAATGGGTTGATGATCGTGCCGCAATCGTCGACCGCGACATAGCGCGTAACGTCGATGACGCCGCTTTCCGGGTCAATCGTGACCGAGGCAATATGGACCCCGAACGGAAACTGCCGCCCGTCCGGCTTGAAGAACTCCTGTGCATCCAGCCCCGGCGACAAGCCACCGGGGATGCCATCCATCGCATGCGCTGCCCGCGAAATGCGCGTGAAGGGGATCGAGCGGTCCGGCGCACCGGTTACTCGCGCCTGACCATCTACCAACTCGATATCTTCTGGAGCAACTTCCAGCATCGCCGCTGCCATGGCCCGCACCTTGCCAGCCACCTTGCGAGCAGCCAAAAGCGCGGCGCCACCGCCGATGGCCGTGCCGCGTGAACCGAACGTACCGATACCTTGCGGGGTGATCGCCGTGTCACTCGCCTTGACGCTCACCAGCTCCAGCGGGATACCGAGCTCGTCGGCGACGATCTGGGCGACGCTCGTTTCGTTGCCCTGGCCATGTGGCGAGATGCCGAGGAAGACCGTCACCGCACCCGACGGCGCGACACGCACCTCGGCGCTATCCCACCCAGGCCCGGCGAACTCACAATAGACGCCGATGCCGATACCAGCCAGCTTGCCCGTCGCGCGCACAGCGTCGCGGCGTGCCGTTTCGGACTGCCAGTCAAGGAGCGCTAACGCGCGTTCGAGCGCAGCGGCGTAGTTGCCGCTGTCGTAGTTCGCGCCGGTTGCCCCAGCGTAGGGGAAGGCGTCCGGCGGGATGAAGTTTCGCAGGCGCAGCGTGACCGGGTCGATGCCCGTCTCCGCTGAAACGCGATCCATCAGCCGCTCCAGCATATAGGCCGCCTCCGGGCGACCGGCGCCACGGTACGCTCCTGTCGGGGTCGTGTTCGTCATCACGCCGAGAACGTCGGTGCGCAGGTTGCGGATACGGTACGGCCCTGTCGACATAATGCCGGTGCGTTGGCCGACCTGTGACCCAGTGTAGGCTCCACAGTTCGAGATGATCTTCACGCGCAAGCCCTGGATCACGCCCTGGGTATCGACCGCTGCTTCGAGCTGCTGCACCTGGTCGCGCGCGTGGTTCGTCGCGCGGAAGTGCTCGCTGCGCGTTTCGACCCACTTGACCGGTCGCCCGAGCAGAACCGAGGCAGTCGCGACAGCGAGGTACTCCATGTAGACGCCACCCTTGGAACCAAAGCCGCCGCCAACATCGGGGGCAATCACCCGAATCGCGTATTCCGGGTAGTCAAGTGCTGTCGCGATCGCTGTGCGCAGGGTATGCGGCACCTGGGTCGATGCCCAGACGGTCATCTCTTCTCGCGCGGGGTCGTGGTGTGCCAGGATGGCGCGCGGTTCAACGAACACCCCTGCAATGCGCTGGTTGATCGCAGTCATCGATACCCGCCGCGCGGCATTGGCGAACGCTGCCGCAACATCGCCCGACTCTACCGACCAGTGATACACGACGTTGCTGCCCCAGCCTTCGTACAGCTGCGGTGCGTCATCGGCCATCGCATCCAGCGCCGAAATCACCGCTGGCAGCTCACGGTAATCGACATCGACCAGGTCGGCGGCATCGCGCGCACCATAGAGGGATTCCGCGATCACAAGCGCGACAGCGTCCCCGGCAAACCGCACTTTGCCAGATGTCAAGGCGTAGCGGTTCAGGCTACGGCCAGGCAGCATCTGCTCGTGGGACCCGAATGGCGCTGTCCGCTCGCGGATCTCCTCGCCAGTCAACACCGCAACAACACCGGGCGCACGCAGTGCCGCCAACGTGTCGATACCGGCGATTTCAGCGTGGGCAAACGGCGAGCGGACGAAGATCGCGTGGAGCGTCCCTGGCAGTCGCACGTCGTCAACGAACTGCCCAGCGCCAGTGATGAACTTGCGGTCGTTGACGCGCCGCACCGGCGCCCCGACGTACTTGCCACCGGCTCGTGCCGCAGTCGCTACCGGCGTATCGCGCATCCTCTCACCCTTTCTTTCGCTCGGCTCCTCACTCGCAGGTATGTTTGTGCTGCAACGCGCGCCAGCGCTCCAGCACGAGCGAATCCCGCGGAAATGCGAACGCTGGCGGCGCGTCGGGGTCGTACAAGCGCACATCGCTGCTTTCGTCGCCAACTGCGGGGGTCTGGCCATCGGCCTCAGCAGCATATGCCACCAGGACGACCGTCTCACCTGGTTCAGAATAAATCCCCAGTAGGCGCGGCGCTGCGATCTGTAACCCTACCTCTTCCCGCACTTCGCGAACCGCCGCATCAGTCAACACCTCTCCCCGGTCAGCGAACCCGCCCGGGAAAGTCCACAGCCCCATGGCAGGGTCGATGGCCCGGCGCTGCAGGACGAGGTTGCCGTCGATCGTCACAACGACGACGACGGCGATTTTCGGGTCGTGGAAATAGGTGAAATTGCAGACCGGGCAAACGGGCCGGAGGCGCTCATGCCGCACGACGAGGCCGATCTCCGCCCCACACCGCTGGCAGTAGCGTGGCACCTCCGGCGCGCCGGTCGACGCCCAGTCCAGGCGCAACGCCGCCAGGTCCTCTGGCGTATCGACATCGCGCGGGGTGGGCTGGTGGGGGAATGGGACATCGTGGACGCGCGCCGCGTGACGCCGGAGGACATCGCGCGCCCCAATATCGCCACGGAGTGCCGCGAGCTCCGCGAACAGTTCGCGCGCCAAAAGGACTGGGTTCCCTGGCCCATCGGCGTATACCGGTCGCACGGCAGCGTGTTCCCCCGGTACAAACTCGGCCGCCAAGCGCTCGATCTGCCAGGGGCGCACCAGTGGTTGGTCGCCAAGCATGACAACGACGCCGTCGATGTCAGCCGGTAGTGCCACGAGGCCCGCTGCTAACGAGGTTGCCTGACCTTCCGCGAACTGTGCATTCTCGACGACTTCGAAGTCATCAAGTCGCACTTCGGCGCGTATCGCGTCGGCAGCAGCACCAAGCACGACGAGCTTCGGTTCGAGCGCGCTATAGCGGGCGACATCGAGCGTACGTTCGAGGAGTGGCCGGCCACTGAGACGCTGCAACTGCTTCGTGGCCCCAAAGCGACGTGACAGCCCGGCAGCAAGCACCAGGACAGCAACGCGCGGGCTGCTCATGCGCGCGGTTGTGGAGCGCCCGTTGGAGCAGTCGCGCCACGTCGCACGGCGATGATCTGCGCCATGATCGCCACCGCGATTTCACCCGGCGTTTTCGCGCCGATGTTGAGGCCGATCGGACCATGGATTCGGGCGAGCTGCGCTTCGGTGAACCCTGCTTCGAGCAAACGCGAGCGCCGTTCCGCACTTGTCGCCCTACTGCCGATCGCACCAATATAGCCGACATCGCTCGCCAACAGCACGGCCATCGCTGGGTCTTCGAACTTCGGGTCGTGGGCCAGCACGACTGCTGCCACGCCAGGGTGCAGGTTGACCTGCGCCAGACCTTCATCTGGCCACGCTTCGATGAGTGTGTCGACATGGGGAAAGCGCTCGCCGGTGGCGAACTGCCCACGCGCATCGATCACCGTTGTGCGGTAGTCCAGCGCTTTCGCAATCGTCACCAGCGGGATCGCAATGTGCACCGCACCGATCACAACCAGATGCGCCGCTGGCAGATGCGCTTCGAGGAAGACGCGCCGCTCGCCGATCTCAACCAAGCGGGTACCGCCGTCGCGCAGCATTGGCTGCATCAGTTGTAGCGCCGAGCGCTGCGCCTCGGCATCACGAAACCCGCCCGACAGCGCATCGGGGTAGACGAGCAGCAGCTCGTCTCCGATATCCGGCCCAGCGACGACCCGCGCTGTCACCGCGGGCTGCTCAGCCTCGATTGCGGAGCGAAGCGTGGAGTAGATCGACAGTTTCATCGTGTCTAACTCAGTTGGCGCGCACGATCGGCTCTACGAACACCTCGATCTGCCCACCGCAGGAGAGGCCGACTTCCCAGCCCATTTCGTCGGAAATGCCGAACGACACAAGGCGCGCCTCGCCGCTGTCCAGCACATCCATGGCTGTTTCGAACACGGCCCCTTCAACGCAACCGCCGGAAACAGAACCCTGCATGCGCCCAGATCGCGTCACAACGAGCTTCGCCCCAACCGGACGCGGGGTCGAGCCGGATGCGGCGACGACGGTTGCCAGGGCAACCTCTTCACCTTCGGCCGTCCACTCATCAATGTATGCAAGGACATCACGCATGGGTTCTGCCTCCAGGTTCTGCCGGTCTGACCTAAACCGCCGCCATCCGTGCCCTGACGAACTCCAGCGGCGCTTGCCGGCGGACCGGACGGTTCTCGCCGATACTCGACAGGTGCTCGGCCAGCAGTTCCAGGCTTTCCAGGTTGTGCACCGGCATAAAGTCGTCGATAAACGGCATGGCTGCCTGCATCCCTCGGGTGAGCGGTTGATAGCGCGGCGACCCGAGGAGTGGGTTGAGCCAGATCAATCGATAACAAGAACGCTGCAGGCGGGACATCTCATTCCCCAACAGGGCCGGGTCACCCCGGTCCCAGCCATCGGAAATGATCAAGACGACAGCGCCATTCCGCAGAACGCGCCGGGCGTACTCCTGGTTGAATGTCTCGATCGACTCGCCGATGCGCGTCCCGCCGGCCCAGTCCTGCACCTCGCGTGAGACACGGGTAATGGCCTCGTCGATCGGCCGCTTCTTCAGCAACCGGGTGACACGGGTCAGGCGCGTGCCGAAGACGAACGCTTCGACCTTGGCCATGTCGTTCTCGATGGTGTGGATGAACTGCAGCAGCAGACGCGAATAGCGGTCCATCGAGCCGGAGATATCGCAGATCACGATGAGCGCGCGTGGCTTGTACTTAATCTTGCGCTCGGAGATCTTCAGCGGCACGCCCGCCGTCTGTAGTGAACGGCGCATCGTGCGGCGCGCATCGATATAGCGTCCCTTCGGGGCGCCGACCTTGCGCCGCGAACGGCGCATGCCGATCTAAGTCCTTCGTGCGCAGAGCCTCCGCCTGGGAATAGGTCAGGACCGACTCAGCATCCTGGTCGTCCATGTCGCCAACGTCGCCGGAGTCCCCCTCCTGCTCGACGGCCATGCCCTCGACTTCGTCGGAGAGTTGCGCTTCGCCGCTGCCTTCTTCACCTTCTTCTTCAAGCCCCTCGATGGCTTCAGCGCTTAGGTCGGCCATCTCCGGCAGGTCGGTCGCTTCCTCCTGCAACCGTTTCGAGCGCCAGAAGGCATCGAAACAGCGCGAGAAGATTTCCAGCTCTTCCTTGCGGGTGACCAGGCAGACCTCGCCGGCCTGCTTGAACCGTGCCCGGTCCTTGATTCCGACGTGCCCGGTGGCATTGACGAAATCCATTACCTGGCCAGGGGTGACCTTGATGCCATTGGCCCGCAGTAACCGCCCGAACTGGATCGAGCGGCGCAGCAGTTGTTGCCCCGGGTCGCTAACGCGCCGGTGTGCATTTGGTGAACGTGTTGAAGTGGTCACGCTATCTCAGTCATTTCGTGTCGCCGCAGCAACGAGGTCATCCAGCTTCGCCTTGCGGACCGTTTGGATATCCTCCTGGTGCTTCAGGATGGCGCCGAGGGTTGCTGACGCAATCTCGGTCGAGAGCTCGCGCTGGTTGAGCGCCAGCAGGGCTGCCGCCCAGTCGAGCGTCTCAGCGACACCCGGCAGCTTGTACAGGTCGACCTGGCGCAGATCGTGGATGAAGTGCGCGATCTGCAGCGCCATGCGGTCGTTGATGCCCTCCACCTTGGAGTTGACGATGCGGTATTCCTTCTCGATCGTCGGGTAATCGATCCAGTGATACAGGCAGCGGCGCTTGAGGGCGTCGTGCAGCTCACGGGTGCGGTTGGAGGTGATGATGACGATTGGTGGGTACTCGGCCTTCATCGTGCCGATTTCCGGCACCGTCACCTGGAAATCCGAGAGCAGCTCGAGCAGGAAGGCCTCGAACTCCTCGTCGGCGCGGTCGATCTCGTCGATTAGCAACACCGGCGCCTTGCCACGATGCTCGATGGCCTGCAGCAACGGGCGCTTGATCAGGTAGTCCTCGCTGAAGATCTCCGCCATCGCGGCCTCACGGCTTTCGTGGGTGGATTCCGCCGCGCGGATCGCGAGCATCTGGCGAGGGTAGTTCCACTCGTATACAGCGTGGGAGACATCGAGTCCCTCATAACACTGCAAGCGGATCAGATCGGTTTGCAAAATGGCCGCCAGTACTTTGGCAATCTCGGTCTTCCCGACGCCGGCCTCGCCTTCGAGCAACAGCGGCTTCGGCAACTTCAGCGCGAGAAAGACGGCAGTCGCCAGACTGGGTTCGGCGATGTACCGCTGGGTTCCCAGCGCTGCCTGAACTTCGTCGACGGATTCCAAACTGGCCGGCGCGTCAATAACCTGCGACAACGGACGAACCCTCACTCTCCCCGCTGGCTTCGGACGTTCGGCACCCGCTGTGCAATTGCGCCGCAGCCAGCTTGCATGCAATACGCAAGTAGACATTCTAACAGAGAACACAACGACGGCGGATCGCTCCGCCGCCGTCATGCAAGACCTGAGTTTGGCAGAACCGATGGGCCGCGTATTACCCGGCAGCCCTGGTGAGGGCTCGCTTCGTGAGCACCTTGGTCAGGTGGCCACGGTACTCCGCCGATGCGTAGTGGTCGCCCGCGAGCTCCAGGCCATCGGCAGCAACCGCTGCGGCTGCTTCGATATCGGCAGCAGTAGCCTTCGTGCCGGTGATGGCAGCCTCTGCCGCTGAACAACGCGTGGCCTTGTACACGGAGCCGGTCACCGCGATGCGCGCGTTCGTAACTGTACCTTCACCATCGCGCTCCAGGGCCACCGCAACGCCACAGACGGCGTAGCCGGAAGCCGGGTGAGCGAACTTCTCGTACGCGGACGAGGCGCCGCTGGCCGGGATGCGAATCTCGGTCAGCACTTCATCCGGTTCCAGAGCAGTGGTCAGGATGTCCACGAAGAAATCATCGGCAGCGATCGTGCGTGTGCCATTTGGACCGACTGCCACGAGCTCTGCACCGAGCGCGATCAGCGCCGCCGGGATATCCGCTGCAGGGTCAGCATGCGCCGCCGACCCGCCAACTGTCCCACGGTTGCGCACCTGGACATCGCCCACCTTGGACATCGCTTCGTAAAGTGCGGTGTGCGCCTTCAGCCCGTCGTGCTTCAACAGGTCGTCGTACGTCGCTGCGGCGCCGATGGTTGCACCACCGTTGACCGAAACCTGCTTCAACTCGCTGATGCCGCCGATGTCCACAAGCATGGCCGGCTGGGCCAGGCGCAGCTTCATGGCCGGCAGCAACGAGTGCCCGCCGTTGAGGATCTTGGCATCCGGGTTAGCCGAAAGCAGGCTCACTGCCTCGGCGACCGTTGCCGGCTTGGCGTAATCAAACGCGGCTGGGTACATGCTTCTCCTAGCCTTTCTGCTCGTGGATCAGACGCCAGATCTTCTGCGGCGTCAACGGCATATCAATGTGGTCCACCCCATACGGGGCCAGCGCATCAAGGATTGCGTTGGCAACGGCCGGCGTCGAGGCGATCGTGCCGGTCTCCCCTGCACCCTTGATGCCCATCACATTCGTCGGCGAGGGGGTTTCGGTGCGATCGACCTCGAACCACGGCAGCATGGCTGCCTTCGGTATCGCGTAGTCCATCAACGAGCCGGTCAGCAACTGCCCAGCCTCGTCGTACACCGCCGACTCGTAGACCGCCTGGGCCAACCCCTGGGTGATGCCACCGTGGACCTGGCCGTCCACGATCATCGGGTTCACGACATAACCGACATCGTCGATCGCGACGTAGCGCTTGAAGGCAACCTGACCAGTGTCCTTGTCGACTTCGACCACGCACACGTGTGTCCCGAACGGGTAGACGTTGTTGCTCGGGTCGTAGAAGTAGGTCGCTTCCAGACCGGGCGTCACCCCTTCGGGCATGTTCCAGGCGAGATATGAGGCGAGGGCAACTTCCTGAATCGTCTTCACCTTGTCCGGCGCACCAGTGACATAGAAGGTGCCGGAGTCGAAGGTCACGTCATCGACGCCCACCTCCATCAGGTGTGCGGCGATCGTGCGGGCCTTCTCGACGACCATCCGCGATGCGGAGACGATCGCGGCGCCACCGACTGCCAGGCTCCGGCTGCCGTAGGTTCCCATCCCCATCGGCACCATCTGGGTATCGCCATGGACGATATCGACATCCTCGAACGGCACACCGAGCTCGTCGGCAACCACTTGGGCGAACGTCGTCTTATGCCCCTGGCCATGGGAGTTCGTGCCGGTGAACACCGTCACCTTGCCGGTGGGGTGGAAGCGCACGATCGCGCTTTCCCACAGGCCACCCTGGAACCCCATTGCGCCGGCCGCTGCCGACGGCGCTAGGCCGCAGACCTCGACATAGGTGGAGAAGCCAATGCCCAGCAACCGGCCCTCTTCCCGGGCCTTGGCCTGTTCTGCGCGGAAGCCCGCGTAGTCGATGACCTCGAGTGCCTTGGCGAGCGCCCCCTGGTAGTTGCCGCTGTCGTAGAGCAGTCCGGCGGCGCTGGTGTAGGGGAACTCACCGGCGGGTACCAGGTTCTTGCTGCGCACCGCGACCGGGTCCATCTTCAGTTCCCGCGCCACCAGGTCCATTGCCCGTTCGAGCAGGTAGGTTGCTTCCGGCCGGCCAGCGCCGCGGTAGGCGTCGGTAGCGGTGTTGTTGGTCAGGACGCCGTAGACATCGGCATGGAAGTTCTTGATCGTGTACGGCCCGGGCAGCATCAGGGCGTACAACCAGGTCGGCACGCCGGGGCCAGCGGTCGAGAGGTGCGCCCCCATGCTGGCGTAGGTCTTGACGCGGATCCCAGTCACCGTCCCATCGTTCTTCGCCGCCACTTCCAGTTGCGTGATGTGGTCACGCCCGTGGGTGGTCGTCACGAAGTTCTCGCGCCGGTCCTCCTGCCAGCGCACCGGGCGTCCGAGCCGCTTCGCGATGGCGCAGGCGATCATTTCACCGGCGTAGGTCGGGATCTTGCAGCCGAAGCCGCCACCGACATCCCCAGCGATAATCCGCACCTGCGATTCCGGTGTGCTCGTCGTGAGGGCGATCAACAGGCGGTGCACGTGCGGGTTCTGTGTGGTGACCCACAGTGTGAGCTCACCGGAGCCAGGGTTGTACGCTGCCACCGCACCGCGCGTCTCCATCGGGTTGGGGATCAGCCGCTGGTTGACAATGCGCTTGCTGATGGTGACATCCGCATCTGCGAACGCGGCATCGATATCGCCTCCCCCCAGCTCCCAGTGGAAAGCGATGTTGTTCGGCACGTTGTCATAGAGTTGAGGAGCGCCGTCCTGGGTCGCTGCTTCCTGGTCGACGACCGCTGGCAAGACGTCGTACTCGACTTCGATCTTGTCAGCGGCGTCCTGAGCAAGGTAGCGGTCCTCGGCAACCACGACCGCCACGGCATCGCCGACAAAGCGCACGCGGTCGGTCGCGACGGCGCGGTACTCCGGGATAACCAGATTGGCGTTTGGAACGAGCCAAGCACAGGGGACCGGCGCAAGGTCGTCGATGAGGTCGGCGCCGGTGTAGACGGCGACGACCCCCGGCATTGCCTTGGCGGCGCTTGTGTCGATGCTGACGATCTTGGCGTGGGCATGCGGACTGCGGAGCACCGCCATCGAGGTCATACCCGGCAGCCGGACATCATCAGTGAAGTTTGCACGACCCGTCATCAGGCGCGGGTCTTCTCGACGCTTGATCGACGCACCGAAGAGTTTGGTGACGGCCATATCATCCTCCTTGGATGTCAGCTGATCGTATCGGTACGATCGCCCGCGGCCTGTCGCTTAGTCGTCGCCTGCCGGCGCGCTGGCCATCTTGTTGGCAGCCCACTGGATCGACTTCACAATGTGCTGGTAGCCGGTGCAGCGGCAGAGGTTGCCGTCGATGGCGTGACGAATCTCCGCTTCGCTCGGGCTCGCGTTGCGCTGCAGCAGGTCGTAGGCCGACATAATCATGCCGGGGGTGCAGAAGCCGCACTGCAAGCCGTGCTCTTCCCAGAACCCTTCCTGGATCGGGTGCAACTGGCCGTCCTTCGCCAGTCCTTCGATTGTCATGATGTCTGCACCGTCGGCCTGCACAGCCAGAACAGTGCACGACTTGACCGCTTTGCCGTTCATGATGATCGTGCAGGCGCCGCACTGGCTGGTGTCGCAGCCGATGTGCGTGCCGGTGAGGCCCAACCCTTCGCGGATGTGGTGGACGAGCAGCGTGCGCGGCTCGACCTCACTCTCGCGGGTGACGCCGTTCACGGTCATCGATACCTTGTGCGCCATCTTCCCTCCTCATGAAGTAACGAGTTACCTGAACCGCCGTGTTGCGCCCCTGCAGAGATGGACCCGCACCATTTCCGCTTGCCGGCGGCGCTCCCCTGACCGCTTCCCGCCTCGCCATGCTACACAGCAGGCGCCGGAAATACGCAAGCACCCAACAGCAAGCAGCGTTCTCCATCTGCGGATACGCACCGGGATAGTATCGACAGCGCGAAACAGGGGTCAATTAGCCTGCTAGCAGACTATTGCATGTTGCAATATTCCTACCAGCCGTACGGGACGTTCCGACGCGGGTTCAGCTCCGGGAAAACGCCGATCTCAACAAGCCGTTCGGCCCGCGCCTGGAACGCGCGGATCTCCAGCGGGTCGAGCAGCGGCCGCAGGCGCGCTGCTAGCTCAGCGTCGCAGCTGACTTCCAGCAGTTTCATCAGCAGCGCATCGTCGATGCGCTCGCCGCAGAACTCCCAAATGACGGTGCGCAGCTTCGGCTGCACGTTGAAAGTCAGCCCATGGTCGATGCCCCAGACGCGCCGGTCGTCGGCGCCGAGGAAGGTGTGGCCAGCCTTGCGGTCGGCGTTGTTCGTGATCAGGTCGAACAGGGCAACCTTGCGCAGCTCGTCCAGGTAATCCCCGCGGAACTTGAAGTAGTGCTCCTCGTGGTCCGGTTCGATGTACGCCTGCACGGTGCCGATTCCGTGTGGACCATCGCGGATGACGGTGATCGGGATGAACTCCCAGCCCAGCGCCTGGCTGACCAAGTAGGCGGCATACTCACGCTGGTAGAGCGTGCCGTCAGGGAAGTCCCACAGGGGGGCCTCGCCCGCCCGTGGTTTGTAGATTGCGAGCGTGTTCTCAAACTGCTCCAGCGGGTCGACCAGCACAACCGCGAAGGTGTAGTTGGAGCCCCAGGGAACCAACTTGGATTCGTGAATGCGCGCGCGACGCATGAACGCGCTGATGCTCTCGCGTTCTTCGGGAGTCCAGGGTGCGCTCTGTTGGGACGTATCGTGGCTCATGGTCGTTTCTACTCGCCTGGCGCGGCGACAGTGGCAGCGTCGAACGGCGCCTTGAAAGAATACTCCGCAAGGCCATCTTTTTCAGCGCCGCCACATCTCGCACACGTGTCGCTTGAACGGTGCGTCAGCGCAGGCCCCAGGGCCGGCAGCAGGAATCCGCGTCCAGACGCGGATCACAGCGGGGCATTGGTAGTGGTTTGCTATACTCCGGCTCGGTGATTCCAGAACCGAGGAGTTCGTGCATAGTTGGGGCGGGTGAGTAACCACAGTGCGTGTGACTGTCGAACGATTGCCCGGAAGCGCCGTCAAGCTCGAGATCGCAGCTGACGACGACGAATACAAAGTAGCCTACGACAAGACGCTGCGGGACCTCGGCCGCGAGGCCTCGATCCCCGGCTTCCGCAAGGGCAAAGCGCCGCGCCATATGCTGGAGCGCATTGTCGGTCGCGAAGCGCTCGTCCAGGAAACCAACCGCGACCTGATGGAAGAGCTGTTCCGCAAGGCGGTTGACCAGGAAAGCCTGGTGCCGGTTTCTCAGCCCGAGGTCGATATCACCCAGGAAGACCCGCTGTCCTTCAACGTGACAGTTGAGGTGTACCCAACGGCGACCCTCGGCGACTATCGAGCGGTGCGGGTTGAAACCCGCGAGGTCGATGTCACCGATGAGGACGTCGCAACGGTTGTTGAGGAGGGACGCAAGAACCTCGCGCCGTGGGTGTCCTACGACCCGCCGCGCCGGCCATCCGAGGGAGACCAGGTCGTCATCGACATGTCGGTCTACGATGGCGACGAGCTCTTCATGCCGCCGGCGTATGATGAAACGTTCGTCCTTGGAGAGACGCCGCTGTTCGAGTCGATCGTTGAGGCGCTCAAGCTGATGTTGCCCGGTAGCGGGGGCGAGCTGACCCTGGCATTTGAAGAAGATGACGCATCTGTCGGCCCGGAGCTGCGTGGCAAGACCCTGCGCTATGAGTTCACCCTGAAAGACGTGCGCCACCGGGAGTTGCCCGAACTGAACGACGAGTACGCTGTCGCCAACAGCTCCTACGACACGTTGGAAGAGATGGTCGGCCGTGTCCGGCGCGACTTGCTGCGCGCGCGGGCCGGTGAGGCGCGCAATGAGGTTGTCACTGAAATCATCGACGCAATGACCGCAACAGCCGAATTGGAGATCCCAAACGGCCTGATCGAGCGGGAGATTGACGAAGACATCAACCAGACCCGCGCCCGCTTCGCTGCCCAGGGTCTCTCTTACGAGGACTTTTTGCGCATCATGCAGACGACCGACGAGGAGTACCGCGCACAGCTCCGCGAAGGGGTCGAACAGCGCTTGCGCCGTGGGATCGTCCTGCAAGAGATTGCCAAGGCGGAGGCGATCGAAGTTACTGATGAGGAAATCGAGGCGGAGATCGACCGCGTCGTCGGCGATGCCCCCAACCCAGAGCGACGCCGTCGCCTATTCTCATCCGACTATTTCCGCGACCAGTTGAAGAACGAGCTCTTCGACCGCAAGCTGACTGAACGACTGATTGAGATCGCGACCGAAGGACGGGGAGCGATCAGCGGTCCTGGCGCGGAGCTGTACGCGGCCGGGCCGGAGCCGCCGCCGCCGCCGCGCGCGGTCGCCGCACCAGTAGAAGTCGAAGCCGAGGGGGAGGTTGTCGCCCCCGAGGCTGCAGCCGAGCAGGAAGGCACGCTCGGACGACGCACCAGCAGCCGAGGCGATTGAAGCCGAAACCGGCGACACCAGCGACGCCGCAACTGATCAGGAGCCCACTGAAGCGCAGCCGGACGACGACGGCGACGCGTAGCTCCGGCGCCAGCCGACGCGCCCGGAGCGCATCGGCCAGTGCACCGGACGGAAAGGTCACACCAATGGAGTGGTACAACGGACCGCAGAACCTGATCCC
>QEUZ01000193.1 GCA_003577355.1 Chloroflexota bacterium
AAACAGGCGTCTGCGCGAACCTCCGCTGCGGGGCCGCTAAAAACAGACTCCTCGTGCTCGGCGTTGGGGAAATTCCTTGTCCTGATGCGGAAATTGGCGTGCGCGAACCTCGCGGGTTTTCGTGTGTACTCCTGGTTCGCGCAGGCGCCTCCCTGCCGCGGATCAGATGACGAGCGGTTCCTCAAAGTCGATCTCACGCGTCACTCCGAAAATCTTCAGGTACTGCTCGCGGTCTTCACGCAGGCGGTAAATGCGCAGGCTGTCCTCAGATTCATCGATGCATGCTACCAAGCGGTGTTCGAACTGCGCCATCTGTGTCTCGTTCAGCGTACATTCGAAAACCGATTTCTGCACGCGCTGGCCGTAAGCGAGGCATACCTGCGCAACCTTGCGCAGCCGCCTCCGGCCAGCGCGGGTATCGGTGGCGACATCGTAGGTCACAAGGAAGCGCACCGGGACTGCCTTCCGCTACCGCACGAGAAACGGTGGGTACGACTCCAGATCACTGCGCAGGTGCCGCGCCAGCATCTGTGCCTGCACCAGCGGCACCAGCCCCAGTGGGAGCGTGCGGCCGAGCAACTGGTGGCGCACCTCATCTTGCTTGCGTTGCTGCCAGGCCACGATCACCGCCTTACGGGCGCTGTCGCTGAGCCGGGCAGCCCCACCAGGCAGGATCTCGAAGTCGTTCGCGCGCAGTTGGCCACGGTTCACCAGCGTGAGCACCAGCCGGTCGGCGGCATAGGCGCGCAGATCTTCCATCAGGTCCAGCGCCAGCGCTGGCCGCCCTGGTCGCAGCCGGTGGAGGAACCCAACCTGCGGGTCGAGACCCACCGCTTCGACAGCGGCGACACAGTCGTTGAGCAACATGGCATAGAGGAACGACAACAGGGCGTTGATACGGCCAATTGGTGGGCGCCGTACTCGCCCGCTGAACTCGAACACCGTGCGATCAGCCCGCACCATCGCGTGGAACGCGCCGAAGTACCGCCGGGCGCCCTCCCCTTCGTGGCCACGCACCTGCTCTAACGTCGTTGCGTGCTGCAGACGCTGGATCGTGAGGGCGATGCGTTGGGCTGCATCGCTCAGCAGCGCGCTGTCATCCGGGTCCGTGGATTCGCGCGCGGCACGCAGCAGCACCCGACGGCTGTTCTGGAGCTTGCCGGCCACCACGTTGCGCGCGATCTCGCGCGTGCGGTCCGGGTCATCGTGCGCCTGGTGTTGGGCACGCCGCAACAGCACGTTTCCACTGGTTGGCCCACTTACGCGGGCTTTGAAGCGCCCGCGCTGGTCCATCAGCACCACTGGCCGCCCCTCTTCGGCACAGCGCTGGAGAATCGCCGACGAGAGCGCGACATTGCCGAAACAGGTGATCCCACCGATGTGGATCAGCGGGGCTTGCAAGCGGGTCTGCTGGTCGATCTCGACCTTCACCGTGTCGTGGTCCAGGTGCACCCACGCCCCCGGCGTCGTGATGTAGAGGATATTCTCCACCCGTAACACTGTTCATCCCCCATAGACGCAACGTGCTTCAGCGGTCGATGTTGGGATCGCTTGTATCGTAGAGCGCACGCCACCAGCTCGGGCGGCGGATGTGGCGTTCGGGGAGGTCCGGCATGCAGACGTCCAGCAGGGAGCATTCACGGCAACGGGCATCGTTGGCCGGCGGGGGGAGCTGCTCGCTGGCCAGCATGTCGCGGACCGCCTCGACTGTCTCTTCCACCTGCCGCCGGAGCGCAGCGTCAATGGCGATCTCCCGGCGACGACGCGACCCATAGTAGTAGACGGCGCCGCGCGGCGCCGGCTGCCCGGTCATCTCCTCCAGGCAGAGCGCCTGTGCCCCAAGCTGGATCGCCTCGTGGTCCCAGCGCCGCTTCTTGCCGACCTTGTACTCCACCGGGTACGGGCCGTGTTCGGTGAACTCAACGACATCCGCCCTGCCGACCAGCCCCAGCCGGTGCGACCAGAGCGGCAGCGCCCGCTCGATATGCAACCGTGGCCGGGTCTCATGGTCCGGCAGGTCGACGCGTTCATGCACCAAGCGCCCTCGCACGGTGTGGATATTGTCGGTAAAGGTGCTCTCCTGATGGATCAGGGCGCACTGACGCGGGCAGTAGCTGTAGTGCTCCAACGCCGAAATCATGATCGGCTGCGGGCCGGCAACGTCTCCGGCCGTCTCATCATCGAACGCCGGGGGCGAGGCAGGTTGCATGCGTACGCTCCTTGGTTCTCCCCCCTCTCTGAGGTAGAGAGGGGGGAAGATGGGTGCGAAGGTCAGCCCAACTGCGTCAGCGTCACGCCGGTTGGCATGTCGGTGGTATCGATGGTGATCGTGTAGTCGCTGAAGCGCCGGGGGGAGACGACCCCGTCGTTCAGCCGGGCAACAATGCGGTCAAACAGCGCTTGCGCCGGAGCGTTGCCCAGCTTGCTGTCGTGGCTGAAGATATAGAGCCCACGGCAACCGACCATCCCGCGCGAGGCCGAGCGGTCGATATCCCACATCGCGAGCAGCGCCTGCCAGAACAGCTCCAGGTCTTCCGAGGAGAACCCCGTACGCTCCGCAAACGCCGGCACGAAGAAACCATGCCCACGGTACAGCCCATACGGCACCAGGCTCTTGCGCCCCATCTCGGTCGTCTTTCCGGTAGTCTCGCCTTCCTCGGTGGTGACGACCTGCATATCCTCCGGACGGGTGATGGCGATGCGGGTGATCGAGACATCCAGCGGCACGATTGGGTCGATCGAGCGGGCAAAGGTGAGCTGGATCGGGCCACGTACCTGGCCGGCGTTGACCCCAGTGGACATCACCGCCCCGAAGGTGCGCACGTCGTAGAAGTTGTTGCACATCCATGCGCGCGCCTTGTCGACGTCCTCGCGCGGCTGGCGGCTGCCCTTCGAGGTCAGCCCTTCTGCGGTGTAGGCCCGCTGGTGCAGGTCGTTGAGCGCCTCACGGTTCTGGACATAGATCTTGAAGCGCTCCTCGCCTCCCCGTGCCAGGTCCACCCAGTCGCGGATCTTGCGCTTGAGGGCAACGTCGGTCACCAGACCCTGCATTGTTTCCGGGTCGATGCGCGGCAGGTTCCCGGCGTCTGGGTCGCCGTTCGGGTTGCCGTCGGAGACATCGAAGAACAGCACGAAGTCGTGGCGGCGGGCTGGGTCGAGGTGCGCGGCGGTTGTTGTCGTCGTTGCGGTTGCAGTCATTGGTGCTGTCTACCCTTCCAATTCGAACTCGTCGTCACTGGCTTCGGCGAGCGCCGGTTCGCTTGCCCCGCGGGCCGCGCGGCGTTGCATCGCCTGGGCAATGTCATGCGCGCGCTGGTGGTAGTACCCCAGCACGAACTCCCCTTGCTGATTGATCGACAAGGTGCGTGGGAACGTATCGATACCGGCGAGGATCTCCTGCAGCCGGCTCTCCAGGGCGACGTAGGCGCCTGGCCGGTCGCGGCGCATTTTCGCCAGGTGGGGTTGCGCCCCACGCACGAGCCTGCCGAAGACGGAAACGGGTGCGGTTGAAGCAGCGCCGAAGAAGCGGTCGATGATCGTGGCGTTGCGCTGGCCAAGTGCCGCGCGCTGGATACTGTCGAGCACCGCCAGTAACCGCCCACAGAGGTAGGGAGCGCTCCGGTTCTCCGGGTCGAGTCCACTCATGTATGCCTCCAGTGCATCAAGGTTGCGTTGTTGATAGATGCCGCGCTCGTCGTTCGTCGCCAGGACGAGCTTGATCAGCGCGGCGCGGGGGTGCCCCACCGCACCCTGTTCGGCGTGGATGCGGCGCAGCGTCTGGGCCAACAGCCACGTGGGTAACGGGTCGCCGTGCAACGCCGCCCGCATCAGGAGCCGCGGCACACTGGGAGCGACATCCCCCTTGCCCGGCGGTTCGAGCGTGCGGATGAGCTGCTTGATACCGATGTACTCACCCGCCACCCCGCTGCGGTTGACGATGTGCTGGGCAGCAAAGTAGCGTGCCAAGTTCGCCTGCGCTTCAGTGAGGGTCACATCGATCCAGTCGCGCACTGCCACCCGGCCGCCGCTGCCGGCCAGTGACACGCAGTAGAAGTGGTTGGGGTCCAGGTCCTGCGCACCCGTGCGCGCCTTGCGGGCGGCGGTCAGCAGCTCGGCGACGTTTTGTGCGGTTGGTTCGGCGACCGTGCTACCAAAACGGTAAGTCGTCGGTTCGCGCGTCCAGAAAACGTAGAGGAGCGGGCCGAGATACAGGCGAGTATCTTCGCCGGCAATCAGCGTGTTGAGCGCCTTGCAGAACTTCTCGGCACACTCGGCGCAGGTCGGCGCCGTGTAGTTGGCGCTCAGCCCGAACGACTCGAACGCGCTGGCGTTGGCCGAGATCAGCGCCGAGCCGCTGGGTTGCCCACCGATGCCGGAGAGCCCTTTGATTGGGAAGGGCAGCCGGTCGACGATCGGCTTGAACTGGCCACACACCAGGCACTGGGTATTGGCGTCACCGGCGCCGGCCGAGCGGTCGGCGTAGGCTGCCCACCAGGCCCGCACGCTGGGAAGGTCGATCGGGAACACGCCATCAACACTGAAGGTCACGTTGCGCTCGGTTTCGAAATCGGCCGGGCGCGGCGCGCGCTGCTCATCCGGCAGCTCCAGGTAGCGCAGCACGGCATCCACTGCCGGCTCGCGCACGTCCTGCGCACACGCTCGCACCAGTTCGATGAACGCCTCGTGGTAGCGCCGTGCGCGGTCCTCCCGCCCCCAGCCGAGTGCGTATTCCGCCGTATCGGCAAGCAGCTTCGGTCTCACGCCTGATGACCGCACGACAGCAGGCATGAACATCGGCAGGCCAAGGTCCCGCTTGCCGCCGCCGCTCAGCGGGATGATCCGTGCCGGCGAGCCATCGGTGCGCAGGCGCACCTCGTAGCGCACCGGCTTGCGCTCGTACAAGGGAGGGCTCGTGTCCTCTTCGGGGACCCGGTCGGCGTACTCCCGAAGCTTCAGCAGCAGCATCAGCCCGCTCCATTCACCGCGTCCGGCAACGGCACGTGCAACACGCCAGCACGCAGCTCGGCGGGAAAGAAGCGTGGCTGGCCGATGCCGCCGCCGTTCGGCAGGTAGTCGATACCCAGCAGCATCGGGCCGAGCTCGCCGGAGAGGTCGATGGGCCGCTCACCGGCCTGTGGTGGGCCAAAGCCGGCGCTGAACTCACGGCAGCCAAGATATGGCATGGCGTAGCAGCGCCCATTGGCGACTCGCCGCCGGAACTGGTCGCGGAACTTGGCGATATCGTCGCTCACGCCCGGGCGCAGCCGCATGCTCGCCCGGATGACATACGCGACATCGCGCAGTGCCAAGGTGTGGCGCTGGGTGCGGTCATCGGCAGCGGCGTAGCCGCCGACACCGCTCTGTGCCCAGGCTCGCGCCGTGGCGACCACCTGGCGCGAGCTGACCTCATTCCGCAGGATCGAAAAATAGGCAATCGGCTTCAACACGTGGATCTCTTCCACAATCCACTGGAACTGCGGCTTCCAGAAGATCGCTTCCAGCACGCCACGCGCCGCCGAAGGCGTCATCACTGGGTAGGTCACCCGTTCCACCTTCATCTCCGGGCGGGTGAAACAGGCGAACTCACCAGAGACACGCACCTCGAGCGCCGTCCACGTTGGGTCAGTCATGCATGCTTCCTCCTCATGGTCCACGCTATACCACCCAGTCCTCAGGGGCTGGCCCCTGTTCGACCAGACCGCGCGTCTGGTCATACTCTCCTTTCCATTCGTAGAGCCCCGGCAGCGCCTCAACGAGCAGCCCAGCATGGAGACACCGCCGAACGTCTCTCGTCCGCATGTTGACGATATACGGCTGCAGCGCCCGCCACAGGTCGCGGGGGTTCCCGTGCCGGTCGATCAGCCGCTGGAGCAGCACGTCCGGCGGCGCAGATATCCGCTGCTCGCCGTCTCGGGCTGGCGAGGAATAGGGCACAACCACCGGTTCGGTTGGTGCATCGACCAAGCGGAAATCGGACGCAACCGAACGGAACGCATATGCGCGGCGCTGCCGCTCGATCTGCTTGCTATCTCGCTCCACCCGGCTGTACAGGTCGTCGAAGTAGCGCAGGTAAGTGGCGGGTGCATGCAGGTCGATGTGGTGCTCCGAGAGCAGGTCCAGCGCCAGCGCCGTTGCTGTCTCATAGGCGCCGCGCGGCAGAGCGCCATCTTCCGGCACAAACACGACGACGCGCCCAACATCCAGCAAGCCTTCGCGGTTGCAACGCCCGCCCGCCTGGACGATGCGGTCCAACGGGCCGATCGCCCGAAACACCAGCGGGAAGTCGAGATCAACACCGGCCTCGACCACCTGGGTCGAGACAAGCCGGCAAAGCCGCCCGGCGCGCAACCTGGCGCGCACGTCCGCCAACACCGCTGCGCGATGGGCGCCACACAGGTTGGTGGAAAGGTGCAGCACCCCACCGGCAGCCTGCCCCTCCAGCGCATCGAGCAGGATGCGCGCGTCGCGGCGGGTATTGACAACCGCCAGGGACTGCGGGCTTTCCAGCATTTCAGTCGCCACCCGCTCCCACGACCACGGTTCCGGCACAATGTCGTATCTCACCCGTTGCAGCAGCCGGAAGTGCTCCCCATGGCCCGGCACGATTTCCCGCACGTTCGGCAGGCCACCAAAGCCAGCGCGTGGCTCCAGCGCCGGCTGGGTCGCCGTGCTGAGCACGACCGACACGCCGTAGTTGGCCACCAGTTCGCGCAATACGCTGTGGATCGGCGTCAGGTACTTTTCCGGCAGGGTCTGCACTTCGTCGAGGATGACGATACTGTTGGCGATGTTGTGCAGCTTGCGGCAGTCGCTGGCCGAGGCCGCCAACAGGCTCTCGAAGAACTGGACCATCGTCGTGACGACGAGCGGCGCATCCCAGTTCTCCGCAGCCAGTTCCTCCCAACGCGTGACATCCGCGTCATCCCGCTCGTTACGCCATGCTGCACTGTGGTGTTCCAACACAGCGCGTGGATGTGCGGCAAAGATACCGCGGTAGACGCTGGCCGTCTGGTCGGTGATTGTCAGATACGGGATCGCGACAATGATGCGCTGCTTTCCGTGCGTCAGGGCATGCCGCATGGCAAAGGCCAACCCGGAGCGTGTCTTGCCCCCGCCAGTCGGCGCCGTGAGCCGAAAGAAACCGGGTTCCAACCGCGCTGCTGCCAAACAGGCGGCATACACCTCGTCGCGCACGCGATTGACCGGGTTCCGCGGGTCCCCCCGATTGGCCGACTGGTAGTACTCCAGGCTCGGCCATAGCTCGGCTAACGTGGGGTAGCCGGCCCGTCGTGCTCCCCGCTCCGGCGTAAAGTGCCGTTCAGTATCCAACCGGTCGGCATCCACCAATGCGGAGAAGAGCATCCGCGTGAGGAACTCACCACCCAGCTCGTCGCGCACCCAGCTCGGTGGAGCAAGCGGTGCGGTCGGCTCCAGGTCAGGGATCTCCGCCCGTGCCAGCGCCTGCGCTTCGGCGACAGCTGGCAGGTTCCGGCGCTCCTTCAACCACACCTCAGCGCTAGTCTCTGTCCCGTTCGCATCATGCAGCCCACCGTGGTGCCCGATGATCAGATAGGCCAGTTCCCGGCCCCAGCGCTGCGCCAGGGCCGCGCCAGCCGTCTTGTGGTCTGGCCCCTTGCGTTTGATACCAGCCTCGGCATCGAGCAAGTACTGTTGGAATGCCGGGTGGTACTTGCCGATGTCGTGCCATAACCCAGCCCAGTACGCCAGCTCGCCTGCGCCGAACTGCTCCGCAAACCCCTGCGCAACCCGCGCCACATCCCGCAAGTGCACATCGAGCGGATGCCCACCGTGCATCGTGTGTGCTAGCGCCCTGGGTTGCATCGTTTCGTTGCTCACTGCTCACGATCCTTCGTGTCGCCAAGCGGGGCTGTGACTCAGAGACAGATTAGCGCCTTGAACGTGAAGAGTGTGCTTCACGTCTTGGTGTTGTACGGGTGGCGAGAAAGGGGTACAGAGGGTCGCACCACCCCCTGCCGTGCTCGAAACCAGCGCCGTGGCCGGCGGCGCCAGTGGACACGCACGAAGCGAACGCGACGTACGCGAACGTAACGCATACGCACCTCCTCTCAGCCAGCAGGGCTGTGTCAAAGTCGCTCAGCGTTGCTGGGGCACGGGAACACCACCCTCGAGCCAGCCACCCTCGGGTCATCCTGAGCGAAGTCGAAGGATCTCCATGCGACGAGCCGGGAACGTTAGCCGGGACACGCGACGTTCCCGCGCTTGGT
>QEUZ01000194.1 GCA_003577355.1 Chloroflexota bacterium
GACGAACGGCCTGCTCGGCCCGTACATGGAGAAACGATGCGCGAACGGTGCGAGCACCCCCCACTGGCGCTGCCTGGGTAAGCGCCGGTTATATTTCAGCACGCGCCCATCCGGCCGCACCGCTCAACCGCCGGCGCTGCCCGCGCATACCTATAGTACAGGGGTCGCGCAGGCACGCACCCTTCACGCAGTCAGCTTGCGGACTGCTGCCAGGTCGCGGCCCTCCCAGGGGGCAGGACCGGTTTCGCGGAAGCCAACGGCGCGGTAGAGCCGGGCGGCGGCGCGGTTGTCTCGGTCGTAGCCGATCCAGATCTCGTCACAGCCGGGGATGGCAGCCATGTACTGCACCACGGCGCGCATCCCGGCCCGGCCGAAGCCACGGCCCTGGTGACGCCGGTCGATCATGAAGCGATGGACCCAGTGATGCCCTTCGCGTGGGTCGGGGTACTGGGAGAACATCGTGAAGCCGACCATCTCCTCCTCGTGATAGAGCGCCAGGGGGAGCATCCACGGGTGGAAGCGCGACTCGGCAATAGAGACTGCGTTCGACTCCAGCAACGCGCTCTGGTCGTCGGCGACCCGCAGGTTCACCGCCGCTTCCCAGTTGTCGGCTGTAAGCGGGCGCAGCTCGACGGCGCTGGCATCCAGCCGCTGCAGGAAGGCCAGCACGGCAGCGGTTGTCTCCAGCGGTCGCTCCAGGTTCGGCAGGTGGCCGGTGTCCGGCAGGGTGATGCGCTGCAGCTCCCCAACACGCGCTTCCAACGTGCCGGCGATGGCGAGCATATCCGGCTGGTCCTCCGCGCCGACCAGCAGCAATGTCGGGGCGAGCAGCCGTTCCAGGCGGCGCATCGCCGGTGGCTCCAGCCGTTGTAGTTGCCCAGGTGCGCCGTGCGCTGCGGCTGCCTGATAGACCCCTTCGGCAAGGGTGTGGGCGGTAGCGCGGAGCGCGGCGGGCAAGTCGGCCAGGTTCCGGCGGGGGCCGGCCAGCCAGACCTCCAGGTCGATCTCGGCTGCACGCACGAAATCGCCCGCGGCGAAGGCGGCTTCGATGGCAGCATCGGCAGCATCCAGCGCGCCGGACAGCGGGTAACCGCCAAGGGCTGGGGCGAGCAACACCAGCCCATCCACCAATGCCGGGTACTGCAGGGCGAAGTCGATGGCCACCCGCCCGCCAAACGAGGCGCCGAGCAGGTGGGCGCGCGCAATGCCGAGTGCCTGGAACAAGGCGTGCAGGTCTTCCTCGTTGGCGTACGGGAGCGGTTCGCTGGTGGAGCGGCCGTAGCCGCGCAGGTCGTAGCGGACAACATGGTAGTGGCTGCAAAAATCCTGCCATTGTGGCTCCCACAGGCGCAGGTCGGCGATGCCGGCGTGCAGGAGCACGAGGGTTGGGCCGCTACCGGCCGCTTCGTAGTACAGCCGACCTCCGGTTACGTCGATGTAGCCGGTTTCCGGCTGCGAGGGGCTGTGCGTGTTCATTGTGGTGATCATCTCCGCGCGTGCGTGCTGCTGCTCCACCCGACGACGGCCGGTGCAGCAGCTGATCTGCTGTTCAGGTGCGCGCGGTTGCGGGGATCAGGCCGCCGGATACGCGCGCAGGGGTTGGGTTGCGTCCGGCGTTACGCCGGCTTTGGGGGTCTGGGACACCACGGTCGCCTCCCTTCCGAACCTGCCGCGCGGCGGCACAAAATCGTGCGCGAAGCGTATCACCATCAGCGCGTACTGAAGTAGTCCCAGCAGTCGCGGCACAGCTGGGCGATGTGCAGGTGGGCCGCGCCACGCCCTGCCCGGCCATCGGGCAGCTCCGGACGCACCTGGTCGGTGTAGACGCTGAGGATGAAGAGCGGTTCGCTGCCACGAAAAACAATACCGGCATCGCTGTAGTTGCGGACTCCGCGCCCGGTCTTGTGGGCCACCGTCGCCGCGGGCGGCAGCAAGTAGGGCAACCGGTTGGTGAGCTGCTGCCAGGAGAGGATGTCGATGGCGTAGCGGCACAGCTCCGGCGTGACGCCGAGCTTGGACGCAACGTCTGCGTTGCTCGCTCCGGCCAGAATCTGGTCGAGCAGCCGCCCGACATCGTTCGGGGTGGTCGTGTTCGTCGCATCGACCGGGTGGTCCCAGGGGAGGCCGGCCGGTGGGATGTTGTCGCGATGGGTGGTGCCGACCATGCCCGCCTTGCGGGAAAAGGCGTTGATCGTCTCCAGGCCAACCAGGTCCACAATGGCGCCGGTACAGGTGTTATCCGACACGATAATCATCATGATGATGAAGTCGCGCAGGGGGATGGTGAACCCGGGTTGGAGGAACTGGAAGCACCCGCTCTTATTGTCCTGATAGCGGGCGTCCACCGTCATGGGCTGGTCGAGCGAGAGCCGTCCGGCGGCAACTTCAGCCAGCGTTGCCAGCATGATGCTAATCTTGCGGGTGCTGGCCGAAGGGCCGACCAGGTCGCCATGACGATCGGCCTCAGCGCCGCTGCGCAGGTCCTTCAGGTACCAGCCGGTGTGGAACGGCTGCTCATCGCAGCGCGCGTGCAAGCGCGCAACCAGGTCGTCCATGCGCTTCGCCTTTCCTTGTGCCTCGCGCGAAATGGCAGGTGACAGCTGACCGACGCTGAAGAACGTACCCCATCCCTGGCCGGCTGTCACCAGTTGCCCGTCAGCTCAGCCGCGCGCAGGCAACCAGATCGGGTTCGACCACGCCTTGCGGCCGTGCGCGTCGAGCACTTCGACACGCAGGTAGGGTGAGCCTGTCAGCAGCGGGAAGGTCGCCTCGGTCAGCAGGTTGCCGGGGTAGGCCCCGTTGCGCCGGCCATCCGCGCCACGCGGCACATCCCCCGGCTGCTTCAACCCGTGCGGCCCGGCGTTGACCCGTACCCCGCGCGGCGGCGCACCGAGCAGGGATATCGCGACCGCTGGCGAGGAGGCCACCCGTATCCGGTCAGCCTCGATCCAGATGCCGTGGATGTCCGGGCCGTTGCTGCTGTAGGCGTGCCCAGCGGCCAGCGCCGCTAGCACCGCCTCCGGCGTGCGCGTTGCGGCGCGCACCATCGTCCAGCCCTGGAACGCATCGAACCCCGGGTAATGGTGGTCGTCGGTCGCAATTGCAAGCATCGGCAACCCTTGAGACAGCAGGGTATCCCAGTACTGGGCGGAGTCGCCGCGCCCTTGCTCCACCTCGCAGCCGGCGTTGTACACCTCGATGCCGGTGACACCGGCCAGGTCGCCAAGCTCGTCGCTGCGCAGCCCGGTCCACCAGGGGTGCGCGACGAAGGCGAGCCCGCCCTCCGCCTGCACCGCCGCTGCGGTCTCCAGCAGGGTGGCGCGCTCCGGCACGCGCGGCATCGCGTTGACCCCCAGCCCAAGCACGTGCAATGGCCCACCACTCTCCGGCGACCGCAGGCTGATCTCGGTACCGGGCAGCAGCAGCAGATCGTCGTCCTCGGAGTGCGCATCCGGCGCTGGCGTCAGCTGGTCGTGATCGGTGATCGCCAGGACATCGAAGTGGCCCATGCTGTAGTAGCGGCGCAGCATTGCCGGGCTGAGCATGCCATCTGATTGCGTGGTGTGGCAGTGCAGAGCGCATCGCAGCCAGACCCCGTCGTGCGCGAACGGTCCTACCGCTAAACCGCGGTTTGCTTCCGCAGTCGGATCCCCCATCGTTCCTCTCCCAGTCGCTCGAACACGCGCCGGACGAACAAAACCCCCGGCCACGTCATTGTGGCGGGGGTTTGCGTTCCTGCAAGGGGGTGGGTGTTGCGGCTCAGGCAGCGTCCAGGTCGTTCCCGCGCCGGGCGCGCAGGGCCTGGCGAATTTCGCTGATGGCCGCCTGCGGGTCGCGCACGTCGATGACCAGGCGTGAGAATGTCTCGTCGTTGAGCGCAATCTCGATCGCCTTGCGCGGGTTGCGAACATCCCAGAAGATGCGGTTGCCATCGCGGAAGAAGGCTTCGTTCGCGTCGGTGATAACCCCGCGCGCGATCCCCCGGCCGGCTTCCACGCCGCGAATCTCGTCCAACGGGATGTCGAGGCGGGCACGGTTGGCGATCTCGCGGTCGCGGCCGGGGAGATGCACCGTGAGCGTGTCGTTCAGGCAATAGACTTCGGCCACGTCACTGTCTCCCTTCCGCCACTACCGGTCACCCCGTCGTTGCGGTGACCACTCTGATACGCAGTGTAGCGACCCAGGGATCATCTGAAACCGGTCGCCGGTAGGGCATCGATACGGACGACTGGCTGTACGTCCGGGGTCTGATCGGACAGGCAACGGGCTGTCCTTTCGGACAGGGTGGACAACCTGCCACCAGAGCGCCCCTCCTGCCGCACGACAGCCCACCAGGAGAGGTCAGAACTCCAGCGCGTGAGACGCCTTCATCGTGGCCAGCACGGCGTGGGTCACCTCTTCGTCGGTGGCATCGGGGCGGCAGGGGAGCAGCACCTCGTCAGCAGGCCGGCCTGGGTGTGGGCTAACGGCCCGCGCATCGACGTTTTCACTTTGGATCGCCAGAGCATAGGCAAAGGCCAGGTCGGCATCACCACCGCAGGAGAAACCGACCCGATAGCGGGCGGGGTCAACGAAGGCGTCGAGGTGCGCCAGTTCAGTGATTCCGGTGGCGATGCGGTCGGCAGCCGCGAACCAGCGCCGCCGCGCATCAACATCCTGCTCGCAATCCGGCTCCCAATAGGCCAGCAGCACACCTCGGACGGGTGGACCACCCGTCTGGGCAGGTTCTCAGAGCTCGTCCCAGCGGTCGAGCCACTCGCTCAGGCCGGGAGGCACGTTGGGCCGATCGTCAGTCATGGACCACCACATCCTCCTCTGGGGCAGGCCGGCGGGTGAACCCCCGCAACTGGGCAGCGATCAGCCGGGAGTATGCGCCGTCGAGGGCCAGCAACTGCTGGTGGGTCCCCCGTTCGACCACCCGCCCGGCGTCCAGTACGATGATCTGGTCCGCCGCTCGGATCGTGGAGAGCCGGTGGGCGATGACCAGCGTCGTCCTCCCCCGCTGGAGGCGCTGGAGCGCCTGGCGCACTTCCAGCTCGTTCACCGTGTCGAGATGCGATGTCGCCTCATCGAGGATCAGCACCGGGGCATCCTTCAGCAGCGCCCGTGCAATGGCCACCCGCTGGCGCTGGCCGCCGGAGAGCTGCAGCCCCCGTTCACCCACCAGCGTCTGATAGCCATCCGGCAGATGCTCGACGAACTCGGCAACATTGGCGAGGCGGGCCGCAGCGTAGACCTCATCATCGGTCGCGTCGGGGCGGCCCAGCTTCAGGTTCTCCCACAGGGTGGTATGGAACAGGTAGGTATCCTGGGAGACGATGGCAATACGCGCACGCAAGTCGTCCAGGGTAAAGTCGCGCAGGTCGTGGCCAGCGAGGGTGATGCGCCCTTCCTCTGGGTCCCAGTAGCGCAGCAGCAGATGCGCGGCGGTGCTCTTGCCGGCGCCGGAGCCGCCGACCAGCGCCACCGTCTCCCCGGCCGCGAGTGTGAAGGAGACCTGCTCCAGCGCCGGGCGGTCGGCGCGCCCATAGCGGAAGGTCACCCCCTCGAAGGCGACCGGCAGCCCATGGGTGGCATGCTCCAGCGTCACCCCGGGGCCATCGCTCACTGGCGGCGGGGTGTCCTCGACGGCAAAGTAGCGTCGTCCAGCGGCGACCGTTTCCATCAGCTCCTTCCCGACAACGGCGATGCTGGCGACCGGGCCGAAGGCGGAGAGGGCCAATACCGTGGCAAGGGGCAGGTTCACCCGTGCCAGGGCGCCGTCGGTCACCAGCCAGGCGCCAGTACTGAGCACCGCCAGCCCACCCAACGCAGTCAAGCCCTCGATCAGGCCCGCCTGGAGCGACTGCTGGCGCTGAAAGCGGCGCTTGGTGTTGCCGATGGTGGCTCCGTGCGCGCGGATTTCAGCGGTGCGGGCCGCCCCGTAGTCGAAGGCGGCGATGGTGCGCAGACCCTGCAGGCTATCGACCATATGGGCATTGGCTTCACCAGTCTGGAAACGCAGGTCGTTGCCCAGGCGCTCCAACCGGCGCACGCCCAACAGCGGCGTCAGCGCCACCGCCAGCAGGAAGGGGACCAGCACCAGGGCCAGCAACCCGTGCAGCCCACCCAGCACCAGCAGTACCGCGCCGGGCACAACCACCGCCAGCATCGCCGGCACCAGGGTGTGGGCGTAGAACAGCTCGATCAGCTCGATGTCGCCGGTGGCAGCGCTGAGCAGGTCGCCGGAGCGGCGGCGGAGCATATAGGCGGGGGCCAGGCGGTCGAGCAGACCGTAGAGGCGCACCCGCATTTCCGCCAGCAGCCGGTAGGCGAGGTCGTGGGCCAACCAGACATCCAGCCAGGCAAACAGGGCATTGGCCGGCACGAGCGCTGCCAGCACCCAGAGCAGCCCACCGATCTCCCCGCCGGTGACGACCCGCCCGACAACCAGTGCGCTGACGACCGCCAACCCAACCACCGCCGCTGCGTGCAACAGCCCGGCCAGCACGACGACAACCAGCTCGCCCCGCCACGGTCGCACCAGAGCAAACAGACGCCGGAACAACGGAACCAGGCCAATATTGGCTGGGACAAGCGGCAGCGCACCACCGGCCGCCCCGTCGCCGGATTGCTCGGGAGACGCCGGCTCATACCGGGCTGCTCCCAACCCAGACACGACCTCGGCTGGGGCAGCTTCCGCGTCCGCGTCGCGCTGGGCCGCCATGAGCCGGGCGTAGACCCCATCGCGCGCCAGCAGTTGCGCGTGCGTCCCAACTTCGACCACTTCACCGCGCTCCAGCACCAGGATGCGGTCGGCGTCGATGACGCTGGAGAGCCGATGTGCGATGACCAACGTAGTGCGCCCGCGGCGCAGGCGGTCGAGCGCTTCCTGGATGATCGCCTCATTCTCGGCGTCGACGCTGGAAAGCGCTTCGTCCAGCACGAGCAGCGGCGCATCCTTCAGCAGCGCCCGGGCAATGGCAATGCGTTGCCGCTGACCGCCGGAGAGACGCGAGCCGCGCTCCCCCACCACCGTGTCGTAACCCTGCGGCAGCGCGCTGATGAAGTCGTCGGCGTTGGCGAGCCGGGCGGCAGCCCGCAACTCCTCCAACGTGGCATCCGGCTTGCCCAAGCGCAGGTTTTCGGCAACCGTGCCGTGGAACAGGTAGGTGTCCTGAGTGACAACGGCGATATTGCGGCGCAACACTTCCAATGGAAGGTCGCGCAAGTCGTAGCCGCCAAAGGTGATCCTCCCGGCAGTGGGGTCGACGAAGCGCAGCAGCAGCGACACCAGCGTCGATTTGCCCGCCCCACTCGCGCCGACGACCCCCAACGTTTCCCCCGGTGCGAGGGTGAACGAGCAGCCGCGCAACGCAGGACGACGGCCGGACTCGTAACCGAAGTGGACATCGTCAAACGCCACCTGTGGGGAGAGCGATCCGGCAACCTGCGATCCCGGGCGTTCTAGCACCTCGACCGGCGAGTCGAGGATGTCGTAGATACTGCGGGCAGCGGCGCTGGCGAGCATGCCCTGATGGAACAGGTTGGTCAGCTCGCGCAACGGACGGAAGACCTCGACGCCAAGCAGCAGGACGACAAAGAGGGTCGTCGTTTCCAGCGAACCGTCGCGCACCCGTAGCGCGCCCCAGCCGAGGGCAAGCGCCGAACCGGCGCTGACGCCGAACATCGTGACGCCGATCGAGCCGATATTGATCGTCAGCATGCGCATCGAGGAATGGAACACCGCCTTGGAGCGCTCGGCGAGCTGGCGTCCGCGCCGTCCACTCTGGCCGAACACCTTGAGAGTCGCCAGCCCCTGCATGCTGTCGAGGAAGTCGGCCCCCAGGGCGGAATACTCGGTACGCCGGGCCAGGCTGCCGCGCTCGTTGGCGCGATGGAACATCGCCGGAGCCAGCAGGGTAAACAACGCTGCCCCGAGGTAGACGAGCGCCGTGCGCAGGTCGAGCACCGCAACGAAACCGAAGATGATGACTGGCGTGACGGCCGCAACGATCATCTGGGGGATGTAGCGCCCGAAGAAGGTGTCGAGCTGCTCGACCCCTTCCACCTGCGCTAGCACCGCGTCGCCGGTGCGGCGCTGGTCGAAGTGCCCGGCGCCCAGCCGCAGGACATGCCGGTAGATGCGTTCACGCAACTGCACCTTGAGCCGTGCTGCGGCGCCGTGGGCAACTTCGTCGCGGCAGAACTCCAGCACGCCACGCAGGACGATCAGCGCGACGACAGCGACAATCACCCC
>QEUZ01000534.1 GCA_003577355.1 Chloroflexota bacterium
GAAGAGCACGCCGACACCGATCATCGCCTCCGCTGCGACAGAACGGGCAAACCGCCGGCCGTTGGCTGCCGATGCGCGAAGACGTGGGCCAAGCACCTGCTTGTTTAGCGCCCCCAGCGCCAGCATCGGGATGATCAGCGCGAGCTTGACGATGAGTGCCTGGCCGTAAGCGGTTTCTCGCAGCGCGGTCAGGTTGCCGACCTGCAGCCAGGCGCTGTAGATGCCAGTGAGGGCGAGCGCCACCACGGCGACGATCGCGAGGGTTGTGAAGCGCTGCACCGCCTCAGCCCAGGCTAGCCTGCGCTCCGGGCCGGGAACGCCGCGCGTGCCATAGACCATTGATACGAGCAAGGTCAGCAGTCCACCAACCCAGATCGACGCCGCTGCCAGGTGCATCCAGTCGGTCGCCACTGCCGACGCTTTGCCGACCGGCTGGGCGGCGGCATGGCTGGCCAGCGAGAACGGGAGCAACGCCAGCCCCGCAGCCAGCAGGGCGACAACTGCATCGCGCGTCTTCGGGGGGTCGTCCCACAGCGAGGTGATGCTCAGCGCCCCAGCCAGCACGATCAGCAGGACGACGCGGGCCAGCCACCAGGTACCCCAACGGGTATCGAAAGCGACATCGAGCATGCCGCCTGGCCCGTAGCCGCCCCCGGCGTTGGCCGATTGCACGCTCAGCATGACCAGGCTGCCGGCCAGCGCCACGACTAGGTCCGGTCACGCACGGCGTCGGCGGGGTCGTCAGCGAGCACCCGCATGGCTGGTCGCAGCGCCCATAGCCAGGACACCAGGCCACCCACGGTAACCGCTGCTCCCAGCAGGCCTAGCCAGCGCGCTATGGCCGAGAGCCAGGTGGGGGGCGCGTTGAACGTGGTGATTTCCGGGACGATCGGAGTCACCACATCGCTCTGCGTCCCGATGGTGAACGGGATATAGCCAACCTGCGGGTGGCCATCCGCGGCGGAGACGTTGCGCCACTGGATTGTGTAGGTGCCGTTTGGCAGGTTGGCCGGCAGCGGCAGCGTCAACTGGTTGCGGGCGGTCGCCTGGGCTGGGGTGGTGGGGATGCGGTTGCCGGCGCTATCGAACAGGCTCGCTTCGCTAAAGTCCGGCTCGATCGGCTCGGTGAACCAGATGCGCGCGCTGGACGGGGATGTAGGTAGCACAGCGTTCGCCGCTGGGTCGCTCCGCTCAAGGAAGGCGTGCGCTTGCGCCTGGCCTGCCGGTTGGAGCGCGAAGAGCACGACAGCCAGCAGCAGGCCAAGGGCGGCGCTCGCGCGCCACCCTCGACCACATTTCACACACCACCTGCACATCTGAACGTTAGCGATGCGGGTGAACATCGGTTCCGCCGTTTCAATCTGCTTGCGCGGTTGCCCTTGGCCCCTTGCGCGCCTGCATCGCCATGAACACACCTACCGCTCCGGTAAGTACACCAACAACGCCGGCGATCAGGCCGATGATCGCGAGGGTCTGGGCGCTGTCGGCGCTGTCCTGGGCATCGGCCGCCGCAGCCGCAGCATCTTCAACTGATGTCGAGACACTTGGGAAAAGGAGTGTGTCAATGGCGGCGACTTCCGAGAATGTTTCTGGCCCACTGGTAAACGTTTCGTCGATTGCGTTCCCCTCGATCGTACCCCAGATACGGTAGGTGTACGCACCGGGAGCCGTCGGGATGAAGTAGGCGCGGTAGCGGCCCGGTGCGTTGAACGCAGGCTCAAGCTCCAATTGGCGCGTCTGGCCACCGAAGGTC
>QEUZ01000195.1 GCA_003577355.1 Chloroflexota bacterium
CGCGATACGCCGGGCCTCGGTCAGGTAGGCAAACTCCAGCCCCAGCGTCCCGCCATAGAACGCCATCGCCCGTTCGAGGTCGGTCGTGAAAACGTGGGTTTCGAATAAGGTGACAGGTGACAGGCAACAGGTAACAGCAGTTTCCGTGCGAGTTGCATCGACGCTGGTCGTCTCCATCTCAAACCCCTGTCACCTATCACCTGTCACCTATTGCCTGTCGAATGTCGACTGTTGCCTGTCACCTGTCACCTGTCGCCTACCCCAGCCTGTCAACCCGCACAGGGGTTGAGACACGGGCCCATTCGGTGAGGTCTTCGCCGCTGGAGGCGTACTTTTCCTGCAACAGACGGCGCGCAAGGGGGTCATCCGCTTCCCCGGTGATGATCCGGCCAGAGCCATGGAGCCACTGGCCGTTGATCCTCACTCGCACGGCGGGGTTGGCACGGATGTTCCGCACCCAATCGGCCCGCTCACCACCCCCGGCAAGGAAGTACAAGGCGCCAGCATGCACGGCAAACCAGATTTCGATCTCATGCGGGCGGCCGCTGACCCGCCCGACCGTTTCCAGATAGCACAAACGTGCGCTCGCGAGCGCATCCAGTGTCGTTTCAGGCATACCAACATTCCTCCATATCGCAGCATTGCTGACGCCAGCATGCACCAGCAGCCCCCGCGAGGCATCGGAAGGAATGCGTAATTGCGTTTTGCGGCGTGAGTTGACAGGCAACAGGCAACAGGTGACAGCGTTTATCTGGCTGGGACAGGGCAACAACCACGCCAAGCCATATGCGTATATGTGTGCCTGTTGCGGAACGGTCGGGTTGCCCACAGCGGTGCGGGAGCCGTTACCCAGTGGGGGACAGCGCCAGGGGCTGCAAGAGTCGTTCCACCTCGGCCAGCGGGACCGCTGAGATGAAGCATTGGCTGTCGTCGCGCGACCAGGCGATCAGCAGGTGACTGCCGTCGTGCGTCAGGCAGTGCCCGCAGCTAAACTCGACCGGCCGGCCCTCGAAGACGAACGGGTACGACAGGTGCGTCGCCTCCAGGCCGGCATCCAGCGCGACGAAGCAATGCCAATAGGTGCGCCCGTTGCCGGCGTCGGCAACGCCGTGGACGCTGTAGAGCAACCGCCCATCCGGCAGGTTGACCGGCGCGCCGGAGCCGCGCAGGTCGAGCTGTTCGTCAGCAAGCAGCGCACTGTAGCGCTGTGTCCGGCAGAGGCCACTCTCCGGGTCAACAGCAAGCAGGACAAACGGGTTGGTCGAGTAGAGCAGCGTCAGTCGCTCGCCCTGGGCAATCGGCAACCAGTTCTTTTCCATGTGGAGCTGCTCGGGGTAGAACAGCTCCACCAAGTGCTCGATGCGCCTGCCACGTTGGTCGATACAGCCGAGGACAACCCGTGGGTTGCCATACGGTTCGACATTGCACGACACGCCGGTGAACCACCAGGCTCCACGCCAGCGGAAGGGCCGCACGTCTTCAACCCCAAACGTCCTGGACACGTCAAACGGGTGGCAGGCAACAGCGTGCAACAACGAGCAATCCAGCTCGACGGTGGCGGTGGGGCGCAAGTCTGCATCCAGATACTGCAGGATCTGCCTGCTGACAGCACGGCGTGGCCGAGGGACCCCCAAGCGATAGTTCACCAGGCGGATAACGACGAGGTAGCCGTCACCGTCTTGTGCGACCGCGCAGTTGGCGAGGGACCACTCGCCGCGAAGCAACGCCTCCGCCACCTGCAGCTCCTGTCGCGCAGTGGCCGGCAGGCGGAGGAATGGCCCATGCGCAGGAGAATCGGTATAGGTTGACCAGATCCCGCGCGGCATGCCTACCCTTGCTCGCACGTCTCCCACGGACGCGCCGTCGTCTTGATCGCGTGCGCCGGGTCACACCTGGCAGCCCCGTTGCCGGAGCGACCCACCTGCCCATTGCGCATGCCGGAGGGAACTGTAGCCGATATTCCAGCACGGCGTATCCTGCACCAGCGCGAACTGCACGACGTGTTTCACCGCGATTGCGCTGACTGACTCCATCGGGCAGGATTCATTGCATCAGGTATCCGCATACCAGGCTGAGGGCGCAGCGTGCCTGACCCGTTTGACCTGTTCGACGCGATCTACTGCATCAATCTGGATAGCCGGCCCGACCGTTGGCACGCGGCGCAGCAGGAGCTGCTGCGGGTCGGCATCGCGGACCGCGTCGAGCGCTTCGCGGCGATCGTGCCGGCGCACGGCCCCTCCGGCGAGGGTTGCGCCCGTTCCCACCAGGAGATCGTGCGGGCGGCCCACGCAGCGGGGCGACGCAACGTCCTCGTGCTGGAAGACGATGTCGTGTTTGCCTGGGACACCGCAACGACCCTGCGCCTGGCACGGGAGCAACTCGCTGGCCTGCACTGGGATGTGCTCTATCTGGGCGCCACGGCCTTCCAGTTGCTGGAGAACGTCTCCGCCAACCTGGTGCGGATACGCAACTGCTATGCGACGCATGCCATCTGTTACAACGCTTCGATCTACCCAGTTGTGCTGGAGCAGCTGCGACCGGGCGAGCATCTCATCGATGTCTGGCTGAGCATCCAGGTGCAGCCACACTTCCACTGTCTGGGGGTCTACCCGCTCGTCGCTAGCCAGCGCGCCGGCTACAGCGATATCTCCGGGCAGTTCGCCAATTACACGCTGATCACCAGCAACTACCGCACCGAACCGACCAGCGCGATCACCCCATTTCCTGAGCGACGCTCCTGGTAAACGCTCCGGCTACTCCCAACCCGCGACCAGGCGC
Source organism: Chloroflexota bacterium (assembly GCA_003577355.1). Classification (GTDB taxonomy): domain Bacteria; phylum Chloroflexota; class Chloroflexia; order Thermomicrobiales; family CFX8; genus CFX8. The sequence goes on from QEUZ01000195.1 coordinate 2,779, forward strand.
TTGAACTCGGCCTGCCGCTCCAGAAGCGCCACGAGCTGGCTGCGGGTGGCATCGCGCTCGATATTCAGGGAGATGCGCCTGCCAAGCGCACTGAAGAACGCCCGTAGCGCCGGCAGGTGGTGCGGCGGCATCTCCAGCAGTGACCGCAACCCACCCGGTGGTTCTGCACCGACGGCAACGACCCCCAACCCGGAGCCATGGTGAAACTCGAGATGCGGGTACTGCGGCTTCAGCTCCTGCCAGAAGCGCCAGACCCCGAAGTCGTACTCGCGCACGTTGATGTCGTGGAAAAGCACCACCCCTCGCGCGCTCAGCTTCGGCTGCCACGTCTCGTAGTCGTGCCGCACTGCGTCGTAGGTGTGGTAGCCGTCGATGTGGAGCAGGTCGATCGAGCCATCCGCGAAGTGCGCTGCCGCCGCATCGAACGTCTCCCGCAGCAGGCGGGAGAACCCGGCGTAGCGTGGGTCGTGGTGCGCGCGCAGGTCGGCCAATACCTCCGGCCCATAGACGCCGGTGTGCGGGTCACCCTCCCAGGTATCGACAGCATAGCAGCTGGCCTCGACCCCCAGCTGTTGCACTGCCTGACAGAACGCGCAGTAGGAGACGCCCCAGTGCGTCCCCAGCTCGACCAGCACCCGTGGCCGCACCAGGTCGATGGCCAGCATGGCAAACGGGACATGCTCGACCCACGCGCCAGCCTGCACGCGCTGCGGGTAGCTCAACACAATCGGATGCTCCAGTGGGTTCCAGAGCGTCATCGGCCTCGCCACATTCCGTTCACGCGTTCACCCCCCGCCTGCGGGTATACCACGGGGCCAGCGCCTCGACTTGCGGCGTGAGCTGCTCCAAGGGGAACAGCGCCGCCGCGACCACCTCACGCGGTAGCTCAGAAACCCACAACGCATTCGGGCCGTTCGACCAGGCCAGCACGATATGCGTGCCATCGTGGCTGCGACACAGCCCGCCGATGCGGTCGTGCCCTGGGCGGTGCAGGCCGAATGGGCGCGACACACCCACCACCTCCAGCTGCGCGCTGAGCCGGACAAAGCGATAGAGCGCGACCCGCCGCTCATCCACGACCGCGACATCCTCGGCCAGCGCGAGGTAGCCGTCATCGTCGGGGGCCAGCCCGGCAACCGGCCGGTAGCGCCCAAGATAGGCCGCAGGCGCCGCGACCTGAGCGACAGAGCAGCGCCCGCTGGCCACATCGGCGGCCAGCACCTGCGGTGGGTCGAATGCCGCCAGCAAGCGATGTTGGGCATCCCCCACCACTGGCAACCAGGACTGCTCCCACGCCGGGGCTGCGCCCTCTGCCCGCACCAGCGGCAGGGCACGCTCGATGCGCGTGCCGGCTGTGTCCAAGCGGGCCAGGACGACCCCGCGCTCCCCGGCCGGGACGGCATGGCACGAGAGGCCGGTAAGCCACCAGGCGCCGTCCCAGCGCGTCAGGTGGGCCTGTTCGATGCCATGCACGGCCAGGGCGCCCAGCGGCTCGCGCGCCAGCCGGTCGTGCGCCCGGTCGTCGAGTACGGCAACCTGTTGCGGAACCAGGGTGGAATCCAGCAGCACGACCGCATTGCGGGCGCGTTGCGTCCAGTCCAGCACCCGGCCTGCATAGGTCTGATGGTCGGGGTCGCGTGTCTGCAGCCGCACCAGCAGCCGGTAGCCGTCGTCATCCGCCACGAGCGAACCGGCTGTGGCGATTTCACCGGCGGAACGGATATCGTCCGCCAGTGGGATATGCCGGTGGAAGGTTGGCGCTACCGTTTCGAGGTAGTAGGTGCTGTTGCGCGCTGCCAGGTCGCGCGTGACGGTGGCGCAACTGCGCTCGTGTAGCAACGCCTCGCACGCCTGGCGTCCGAGTTCCCGCTCCCCAGTGTAAAAGGCGCTGATCGACACATCTTCCAGCGGGCTGCTGAAATAGGCGCTGCGGTCGAACGCCAGCGCTGCCGGCTCGGGCGGAGCATTCGCCAGCGCCTGGCGCGCCAGCAACAGTGCCAGGTGGTTGTCGCTGCGTCGCCGTGCCGCGCTTGCCAGCGTGGCGAGCGGTTCCGAGCGGCCCGGGTTGCGTTCCCACGCGGCAAGCAACGTTGCGACAGCAGCCTCCCACAGGTCCAGCTGGAGCGCGCAGAGGCCGGCGCGGTAGGTCGCGACCCAGCCCTGCTCGCCAGCGCCGCCCTGCGCAAGGAAACGCTGGTACGCGTCTCGCGCCTCCTGCCAGGCGCCGCGTGCGAAGGCGGCCTGAGCCAGATCAAACACCTCGTTGCCCGGCGCTGTTGCACTCATCCGCGCCGCCTCCGAATCGCGTCGAGCGCTGGGGTCAGGGCATCGACAGGGTGGAGCAGCTGCTCAACGTGGGCCGTTGCGAACGCGCTCACCTGCAATGGTACGGTCTCGCTCGCATGGCAGATGATCAGGCGCTGTCCATCGTGGCTCAGACACTGCGCGTATACCCGTTCCTCCGCCACCTGCTGGAACACCCAAGCGTGGGAGACGCGGGTGAGCGCGAAGTCACGGTCAAGCTCGACGAAACGGTGCAGGTGCACCGTTCGCCCGTCGCGCTCGACAGCCTCGTGCACCGTCAGCAAGTAGCGCTCACCCCAAGAGGCCGGCGCGCCAGACCCGCGATAGCGCTGGCAATTGAGCGGTGGGACCGAGCGCAGCACCTCACGGCAGGAGCCGTTCTGCTGGTCAACGTCCAGCACCACCAGCGGGCTGAACCCGGCGATGAGGTAGAGGCGTTCAGCCTGGACCAACGGCAACAGCCGGTGCGGCGTGGCGTCGTCATCCGCATGTGGGAGCCTGAGCGCAACAAGGTGCTCGATGCGCGTCGCCTCGGCATCCAGCCGCCCGAGCACTGGCGCGGCGGTGCGGCGATCGGTAGCGACGAACCACCAGGCATCGCTTCCACGCACCAGCCGCAGGTCGTCCAGCGGACCCGGCGCGCGACTGGTATCAAGCGGCGTCGTCGCAACGACGTTGGTAGAGAAATCCAGCTCCAGCCGCTGCCACAGCTCGGCGGCCCCTGCCCAGCCGAGCACGAGATAGCCGTGTACGGTGCGCGCCAGCGCCGTCGCTGCATGCAGCGGCGGTTCGGGTGTGGGTCCCGGCGCGAGGTGCAGCGGATGCGTCCCCTCCAGCGTCAGGGCTGGGACATAGTAGGTCAGGTTTCGCGCGGCGAGTGTCGCGGCGGCGCCAGCGTTGTAGGAGTGGAGCAGCGCTTCGCATGCCTCCTGCCCCAGCGTCTTCTGGCCGGTGTAGTAGGCGCAGATCGAGATCTCCTCAACCGGCCCGGCTGCGTGTGCGCGGCCATCGATAAACAGCAGGTCATCGGCAGGGGGTGGGATCTGCAACGCCTTCTCGGCAGCCAGCATGCCAATGGCGTGCTTGCCACGCACACGTGCTTCGTGGGCAATTTGGAAGAGCGGCTCTGCCCGTTGCGGGCGGCGCTGCCAGGCTGCCAGCAGCTCGCCGACGCCGAGGTCCCACTGCTCCAGCTTCAGCAGGCAGCAGCCCGCCTTGTAGGCCGCAAACCACGCCTCTTCCTCCCAGCCGCCAGCGGCAACGCGGCGGAGATACCACTCACGCGCTTCGGCGTACCGCCCGATATCGAAGTAGCTCTGCGCCAGGTAGAACATCGCGCGCGAGTTCTCCGGCTCCTCGCGCAGCTCGGCTTCGAGCAGCCGGATATCGCGCTCGAACTTCTCCCAGCGCGTGCCGCCATCGCCGTAGTGGATGATCCGAAACCCCTCCAGGCGTTCGCCCGGCCCAGCCCCTTCGGCCGCCCAGTACTCATGCGTTGCGCCAACGCTGCGCCAGGGGAGCGCCAGCCGGGCGAAGACGGTCAGGTAGTACCAGAAGGCCTCGTTCCCAAACCGGACCTGGTGCGAATCGGCGCGTAGCTGCCGGCGGTTGTAGCCGGGCGTTGCTGTCGGCACCATGTCGGCATCCAGAAAGAGCGCCCAGGCGTGCGCCAGGTCCCAGCCGAGCTCTTCGGCCAACGCGCGGCTGGCTTGAAACGCCCGGCTGCGGTTGTGCCCGAAGCTCACCCAGGGGTGGCGGTGGATGCGGTGGGGAATGCCAAGCTGCTGCAAGGTTGCGGCCGCCAGCTCCGGGGTGCCATCGTCCGAGCCAGTGTCGCAGATCGCGGCAGCGTCGATGAACGCTGCCGCCGCGTTCAGGCAGCGCGCCAGCACCTGCGATTCATTCCGCACGATCATGCACAGGACGATCTTCGGTTCACCACTCATGCCAGCCCCCAGGCCGCCGGGTCCGCGCGCATCGCCGCCGGGATATCGAGCGGGTCGACCCGCACACGCTCGAAGCCATCCTCCGTGTACCAGCCACAGTTGCGCTGGGCCGCGTGCAAGCGTTCGTCGGTGAGCGCTTCCGGGTCAACCTGCTCGACAGCGCCGAGGTCGAGGAGCCGCGCGCGCAGGGCAGCCGGCCCCATGCCGAAGTAGGAACAGTGCCAGCCGGCCTTCGGCAGCGCGTACTCGTCTGGAAAGGTCTGCCGGAGCCTGCGCAGCTCAGCCGCATTGGTGAACATGCCGAACGGGAGCACCCGCGCGCCAAAATGCGTGCCGAGGACGCGGCAGTGCAGTGAATGGACATACCAGGTCAGGCCCAACGCCCCCTGACGGCTGCGGAAGTCGGGGGTATCGCGGATCAGCGCAACCGCCTCGGCCCGTGGGATCTCATCCACATCTGCGACGATCAGCAGGTCATCGTCGCGCAGCTCAGGCAGCAGGGCAAGCCCACGCGCGATCTGGTTACGCTGGTACTGTTCGCGTGTCCGCGGGCTTTCGCCGGGAAGCTCGTCGACGATGACATGCACGATGCGGTGCAGGTACGGTTGCAGGCGGGGGTCCCGCCGCTGGCGCACGAAGTGGGCCGGCTTGGGCCGCCCGGAGAAGGTCTGCGTCGCTTCGACCAGGATGAAGACATCGACAACCGCGTCTAGCTCGCGCAGCCGCACCTCCAGCAGGTCCAGCTCATCGTAATAGAGAAACGCATCGACGATCAACGAGTATCCTCTCAGTCGCACGCGCAGTTTCCGACGGCGCGCGCATCGGCCGCAAGCGGCACGGCGCGCAGGAGGAGGAGGGCACGACCGCAGTGACTGCACCAGTCGATATCATCATCCCCTCGCTGAACAACCGAGCGCTGCTGGAGCCGTGCCTGGCAACCCTGCTGCAGCGCACCAGCCCGGCCGGCCTGTTCGCGGTGCGTGTCGTCAACAACGGCGACCTCGATTCGTGCGACTGGATCGACCACCCAATGGTGCAGATTATCCAGACCGGCGGGGTGAACCTCGGGTGGGAAGGGGCGTTGCAGGCGGCGCTCAATGTCTCGCAGGCGCCGTTCGTGTGCTTCCTCAACGATGACACCCATTTCGCGCACTCGCAGCCCGACTGGCTCCA
>QEUZ01000196.1 GCA_003577355.1 Chloroflexota bacterium
AGCAGTTCGCGATCCTCTTGGAAGCGCGGGGCGCCGCAGGTGGGCGGGCGTTGGCCGCGCCATCCTTGCTCGACGCTGCCGTGGCGGCGCAGGTGCGGTATGGCTCCTGAGTACGCGCGGCGCGACCCGCTGTTGCGGTACCTGGCCGATCGACGCGGACGCCGCGCCTTGGGTGTGCTTGGCACGCTGCTGCTGTTGGCTCCTGTCGTCGTCGCGGTTGGGGCTGCTCCGTCGCTCGGCGGTTCCGTGTGGCTCCTGCCGGTGCTGGCAGTTGCTATCGGGACGCTGCTGTGGGGCCGGCGTGGCGCGTATGTCGCCCTTGCCGCGCATGCGCTGATCTCCGTCGGCGTCGCTCTGGCTAGCCTGACAGGACGCACTTCCGCACCGGCCACCGAGATGCTGATCGCGCTGCTGGTGTCCACCGTTGTCGCGTGGCTGGCGCTGCGCTACCGCATGTCCGAACAGCAGCGCGTGCTGCTGGAAGCACAGGCTGAGGCGACGGCTGATGGTGTGATCGTGGTTGGCCCTACTGGCCGGATCATCTCCATGAACCAGCGCTTCCTGGCTGTCTGGGGCCTGCCGCCGGATGCCAGGCGGCTCCAGCGCATCGAAGATCTGCGCGCCGCTGGGCGACATCATTTGTTGGACCCGGATGCGCATGTGCGACGCGTCTCTGCGCTCTACGCTGACCCGTTGGCGGTCGGCTCCACTGAGCTGGCGCTGCGTGATGGCCGCACCCTGGAGGAGTTCACCGCCCCAGTCCTCGCTGGCGATGGCGCACTCGTCGGGCGCATCTGGCATTACCGCGATGTCACGGAGCGCAAGCTGGCGGAGTTGCTCAGTCGGGAGAACGAGGCACGTTTCCGTGGCGCGTTTGACGACGCGGGCAATGCAATGGCGCTCACCGCGATGGATGGCCGCTTCCTGCGAGTCAATGACGCAATGTGCGCGTTGCTGGGCTATACCCGCGAAGAACTGCTCGCGCGTACCTTCCCGTCGGTCACTGCCCCAGAAGATATCGACCGGCAGTTGGCGCTGGCCCAGCCGCTGATCGAGGGGAAACAGGCGTCGTACCAGATGGAGAAGCGCTACGTCCACAAGGACGGCCACTATGTGCCGGCGATTGTGACCGTTGCGGTTGTCCACGGGGTCGATGGCCGGCCGGACTACACTGTCGTCCATATCCAGGACATCACCGCTCTGAAACAGGTTGAACAGGCCTTGCGCGAGAGCGAAGAGCGCTTCCGCAGCGCCTTCGATGATGCCAGCGGCGCGACGATTACGACTCTGGACGGCCACTTCATTCGGGTGAACGCCGCTTTTTGTGACATGCTTGGCTACAGCGCCGACGAGCTGATCGGGCGGCATTTCCGCGACGTAACCCACCCGGATGACGGCGATAGACAGGCGCAGCAGGGCGACCTGGTTGCCGAAGGGGTCATGCCGTCGTTCCAAATGGAAAAGCGCTATATCCGCAAGGATGGCAGCGTCGTCTACGGCATGGTGACTGTGTCTGCATTACACGGCATCGATGGTAAGCCAACTGCCATTGTCTCGCATGTCGAAGACATTTCGGAGTTTAAGGCGGCGCAGGAGGCGTTGCGAGAGAGCGAGGAGCGCTTCCGTGGCGCGTTCGACAGCGCCTCCATCGGGATGGCGCTGGTCTCACCAGAAGGGCGCTGGTTGCGGGTCAACGAGCCGCTCTGTCGTATGCTGGGGTACACCGCCGAAGAGCTGGCGCTGCTCACGTTCCAGGACCTCACCCACCCGGACGACCTCATGATTGACCTCGCCTACGTGCGCCAAGTGTTGGCAGGCGAGATCCCATCGTATCAGATGGAAAAACGGTATCTGCACCGCTCCGGCCACATTATCTGGGGTCTGCTGAGCGTCTCGCTGGTGCGCGACCAGGCTGGGAACCCACTGCACTTCATTTCGCAGGTCCAGGACATAACCGAGCGCAAGCTCGTCGAACACCAGCTGCGCGAGAGCGAAGAGCGCTTCCGCACCCTCGCCGGCGCCGCGCCGATCGGGATCTTCCAGGCCGACACGCGAGGAATGTGCAGGTATGTGAACGCTGGTTGGACGGCGATTACCGGCATCGAGGCGTCGGAAAGCGTCGTCATCCCCTGGTTCCACCCTGTGCACCCCGATGATCGTTGCGCGGCGATCGACGCCTGGCACGCCGCCGAACATTCCGGCCGTGATTTCGTGGTTGACACGCGCTTCGTCCACACGAACGGGACAGTCCGGCACGTCCATGTCCACTGTGCGGCGCTGTTCGATGCCGATGGGACGCACGTTGGCATGGTTGGCGCTGTGGAGGATCTCACCGAGCGGACACTGGCGGAGGAGGAGCTGCGCCGTCGTGAACGTGAGTTCAAAGCGCTGGCCGAGAATGCACCGGATGTGATCATCCGCTACACCCGCGACTACCGCCTGACCTACGCCAACCCCGTTGCCGTGCAAGTGATGGGTCGCCCGGCAGAGGAGCTCATTGGCCGCTCCGGGTTCGAGGTCGCCACATCGCCGGAGCGGGCTATCTTCTGGGAACAACAGGTCAACGCCGTCGTCGCCAGCGGCCAGACGATCGAAGTCGAGTTCGAATCGTCAACCCTGGGGACACCCAGCTGGTTCCATGCCAGAGTGGTGCCGGAGTTCGATAGCACTGGCCAGGTTGAATCGGTGCTGCTCGTGGCGCACGACATCACCGCGCGTAAGGTCGGCGAGCTGGCGCTGCGCGAGAGCGAAGAGCGCTTCCGCGCTGCCATTGAGGGCAGCATGGACGCGTTCCATATCCTGCGGGCGGTCCGCGACGAGACCGGCACAATTATCGACTTCGAACTGGTCGACCTGAACTCGCGCGCGGCGTCGTTCCTGAATGTCTCGGCGGATGTAGCGATCGGGCGACGTGTGCGCGAGCTGTTCCCCGATTATTACGAGTCCGGGTTCTTCGAAACCTACGTTGGTGTGGTCAATAGTGGGCAGCCGCTGGAGGAGGAGTTCCTCGACCCCACCCCGGGCTACGAGGGCTGTTGGCTGCGTCACCAGATCGTGCCGCTGGCCGATGGCCTGGCGATCACCTCGCGCGATATCACAGAAGAGCGCCGTGCGGAAGAAGCGCTGCGGGCAAGCGAAGAGCTGTTCCGTGCCGCTGTGCATGGCAGCATGGACTCCTTCCAGGCGCTGCGAGCGATCCGGAACGCTGCGGGCGAGATCGTCGACTTTGAGTTTGTCGAGCTGAACGCGCGCGCCGAAGAGTTTCTGCGCATCGACCGGAGCAAGGCGCTCGGCCGGCCGGCATCTGAGTTCTTCCCTGCCTATCTCTCCATGCCGATCTTCGAGAAACACAAGCAGGTGGTGGAAACTGGCGCGTTCTTCGAAGAGGAATTCCTGGACGATACCCCTGGTTTCGAAGGGTCGTGGGTGCGTCACCAGCTGATCCCGCTGCGGGACGGCGTCGCCATCTCGTCGCGCGACGTGACCGCTGCCCGCATGGCTGCAGAAGCGTTGCGCGAGAGTGAAGAGCGCTTCCGGGCAGCCGCGCAAGGCAGTTTCGACGCCTTCTTCACGCTGCGGGCGATACGTGCCGATGACGGCGCCGTGGTCGATTTCCAGATCGTCGATTTGAACGCGCGCGCCGAGGAGTTCCTGAGGGTCACTCGCGACGATGCCCTGCGCTACCCGATATCGCACCTAATGCCCTCGTACAAGGAAACCGGCTTTTTCGACAAGTACGTGCAGGTGATGCGCACCGGCGAGCCATTCGAGGAAGAGCTCAGAGACCCCACGCCTGGGTTTGAGGGCGCCTGGCTGCATCATCAGATCGTGCCGCTGGCCGATGGGGTGGCGATCACCTCGCGCGATATCACCCAGCGGAGGGAGATCGAAAATGCCTTGCGCGACAGCGAAGAGCGCTTCCGCAGCGCGTTTGCCAACGCCGTGACTGGCATGGCGCGTATTACCCCGGAAGGTCATTTCCTGGAGGTGAACCCGGCCTTCTCGCTCGTGTTTGGGTATGCCGATGCCGACCTGCATGCGCGCACGCTGCTCGACCTGACCCACCCCGATGACCAGGCGACGCTCAGCGAGCAGCTGCACAGCCTGGTACAGGGCACAAGCCAGGCGATCCAGCAGGAAGGGCGCTTCATCAACCGCGCAGGGCATATGTTCTGGGGGTTGCTCGGTGCATCGCTGATCCGCAACCGCGACGGCGAACCGGCCTATTTCATTTGTCAGATATTGGACATCACAGCCCGGAAGGAGCAGGAACAGCGCCTGCTGCGTCAGGCCCAGCACGACCCGCTGACGAGCCTGCCCAACCGTCTGCTGTTTATGGAGCGGCTCGACCGTGCGCTGGAAAGCGCTGCGCGGCGGGGCGAGTCAATCGCCGTGATGTACCTCGACCTAGACGGCTTCAAGTCGGTGAACGACACGTTGGGCCACTTGGTCGGTGACCAGTTACTGGCCGAAGTCGGCAAGCGTCTCTCACGCTGTATCCGTGCCGGCGACACGGTCGCCCGCTTGGGCGGCGACGAGTTTTCGATCATCGCCGAAGGGGTGCTCGATGAGGAAACCGCCACGCGCATCGCCGAACGGGTGATCGACGCCTTCGCGCAGCCGTTCAGTGTCGGTGGAGCCAGCATCGATGTTGGCATCAGCATCGGGATTGCCTTCAGTGCGCCGGAACGTTCCAACCCGGACACGCTGCTGCATGAGGCGGATGTCGCGCTCTACCAAGCGAAGGCGGCTGGCAAGCGCCGCTTCGTGATCTACCGCAACGACCTCACCCCCGAGCAGGAAGACCAACTGCTGGCAGAGCGCACCACCGGCTGACGATCAACCGCCAACCGCTGATAGATCTGGAGCGCGACCGTTGGCTCGTGCAATACTGCCAGCGGAAGGCATTGGGGGGTGTCGGCGGCGTGTCGCGAGCTATCACGTTGTTCCTGCTACTGCTAGTGGCGTCGACGGCGTTGCCGTCTGCTGCTGCGGCGCAGGAAGCGCCGCCCATCGTGCCAGGCCAGCAACAGGAGGGTAACCCCCTGGTGTTTGGCATCGCCTCGCATGCCTGGTGGCTCGACCCACTGGTGTACGGCAACCAGCTCTTCCCAGCCTTGGAAGACCTCGGCGTGACGACCGTGCGCGTGTCGATCGACTGGCGCCGTTTTGAAGCCACCGAGGGGGTCTACGACTTCTCACTCTACGACCGGGTGTTCGGCGAGCTGGCAGCACGCAACATCGTCATCGTCGCGGATTTCAACACGATCCCACCCTGGGCCTCGACCGATGAAGCCGGTTGCGCCGATACGGCGCTGGAGATCTACGCCTGCCAGCTGCGCGAGGACAAATACGCTGCTTATGAAGCTGCCGTGCGCGTCGCGCTCACCCGCTATGCCTGGATCCAATACTGGGAGTTCTGGAACGAACCGGAGATGTGGCGCTACCTCGGTGAGGATGCCACTGTCTACTTGCGCCACCTGCGCACCTTTTACGACATCGCCCACCAGATCAACCCAGAGGTGGTCGTCGCCGCCAACACCCTGGTCGGCGTTGAGTACATGGAGTATGTCTACAACCTTTCCGACGCGTTCTATGGGGTCGGCAATACCCCGTGGGATGCCATCGCGATCCACCCCTACAATTGGAACTTCACCCCGGGCGAGGGCGTGCGCCCGCTGGAGATCAACTACGACCGGGTGATCGCACTGCACGACCTCCAGAAGCGGCGTGGCGACGGTGACCAGAAGATCTGGATCACCGAGTATGGCTGGAACAACGCGCCGGAAGACCAGGCTCGCAACCTGCTCGTGGCGCTCGATTGGATGAAGCGGCAGCCCTACATCCAGTTCGCTCACCTGCACATGCTGCATGACTGGAACGAGGTGCCGCTGGATTTCTTCGGGCTGATGCGCATTGTGCCGGATGCCTATGGGGTGCCGCGCCTGACCCCGGAAACACGCTTCGAGCCGAAGCAGCCGTTCTATGACGCCTTCAAATACGCGAGCCGGGCTGGCCTGCCGAACCGCCCCGCCGATTCCGCCACGACACTCACCTTCCCAAACACCGGCCACACCGTCTCAGGCCGCTTTCTGAAGGCCTGGCACGAACGGGGCGGGTTGCGCGTGCTGGGAGAGCCGCTGACACGCCCCTACCCGCGCCTGCAAGACGGTCGCTGGCTCCTGGTGCAGGATTTCGAACGCGCGCGCATGGAGTACCACCCGGAGTTCCAGGGCACGCCGGCTGAAGTGCTGCTCACCCTGGCTGGCAATATCGCTACCGCCGGGCGGCGCAACGAGCCGCCGTTCCAGCGCCTGCTCGCCTGCTCGCCCACGCCGGACTACGACTGCTACCCGGAAACCGGCCACACGCTGGGCTATGGTTTCCGCGAGTTCTGGAACACCCGCGGTGGTTTGGCGACATTCGGCTACCCGATCTCCGAGGAGTTCTGGGAGGGTGGCTACGTTGTGCAGTACTTCGAGCGGGCGCGGTTCGAGTTCCACCCGGAAAACGCCGGCACCGAGTACGTTGTGCTGCTCGGCTTGCTGGTGCGCGATTCCCTCACCGCCGAAGGCTGGCTCTACCCCAACAGCGTCGAAGCCACCCACCCGCTGCTGCCTACCGCCCGCGAGTTCGGGCGCTAGGCACGCGCTCATGCGTTACCACCTTCTCTGCCGCTGCAGCCGCTGCGATCCATTGTTCGACCTCTGCACGGCTGGGCAGGCGGCGTACCAAGCGCTTCTCTGCGTTGGCTTCACCGAGTTTTGCGTGCAAGTTGGCCGCATTGCGGCCAGCAAGTTCGGCGCAACTATCGACCCCGGCGGCTTCCAGCAGGTCGGCGTATTCGCTACCAACACCCTTGAGGCGCATCAGGTCGGCGTGGTTCACCCATTCGAGCAGGAGCTTGGGATCGATATCCGCGGCTGCGGCAAGCGCCGCACGACCCTGCGCCGGGCCAGCTTTTGCCAGTAAATCATCGATGCTGACGACGCCGGCCTGTTCCAGGCGCGCAGCGTAGATCTGGCCGATGCCTTCGATGTCAATCAGTCTCGTCATGGCGTGCCTCCCAGTTCGGGGTGGGTCCGGCAGGAACGGGTGCGTGCTCCCGCTGCATGCAGGCTACCAGCCGGTTGCCGTGTATCGCGTAGCATATGGGGCGCAAGCGTCGAAATATCGTGTCAACTCTCGCGTCTACGCACCGGGAATGAGGGCGTAAAGATTTCCTCGACCGGTGGGTGCAGGTGGGCGCGCTCTGGGTAAGAGGCGATCAGCCGTTCATACTGATGCTGGGCGCGGCGGTGCCAGGCGTTGAGATCGACGCCGGGGATAGCATGGTCCTCGACGACAATGCGGCCGTTGACGATGACGGTTTTGAAGTCGCGGCCCGTGCCATTGAGCACCATCGTCTGCACTGGGTCGACGAACTGCAACAAACGCGGGTTGTCCAGGTCGAATACGGTGATGTCGGCCAGCGCGCCGGGGGTGAGCCGGCCAAGATCGGGACGGCCGATGGCGTCCGCGCCGCCGATCGTCGCAGCCGTGTAGTAGTCGGCCGCGCTCACCCGCATGCTCTGCTCGCGGATGCGCGCCGTCATCACCCCGACATGCAGGTTCAGCAGCATGTCTGGCGGGGCGGTGTCGGTGCCCATGCCAATGCTGATGCCACGCTCCCGGAACGTGCCGAATGAATCCAGCGCATCCCCGTGGCGCGCGATGACCAGCGGGCAGTGGACGATGGTTGCCCCGCTCTCCGCCAACCAGCCCATTTCGCGTTCCACCAGCTGCGGGGTTGGGGCAATGCCGCCCAGGTACTCGCCATGCGGCAGGAGCGCCCTGCGACTGAGGAAGCCGAGGTCGCGCAACAGCGCCAGCGAGGACGTGCCGAAGCGCTCGTGGATGAGCTGCACCTCCAGCATGCTCTGGCAACAGTGCAAGCGCACCGGGCAGTTCAGGCGTTCCGCTGCTTCGGCGGTGCGGGTGAGCAGTGTCGTCGTGCAGCCCTCGATACGGTCGGGTTGCAGGAACCC
>QEUZ01000197.1 GCA_003577355.1 Chloroflexota bacterium
GGCGCCTGGTTTGTTGCGGGAGCGGCGATGCGGCCGCTGCGCCGGATGAGCCGTACCGCCGCCACCATCGGGCGCGCGTCCGACTTGTCCCATCGGTTGGACCCACCAGGCACGCGAGACGAGGTGCAGCGCCTGGCTGAGACGTTTAACGAAATGCTCGGTCGCCTGGAAACGACCTTTAGCTCGCAACGGCGGTTCGTCGCCGATGCGTCGCACGAGCTTCGTACGCCGCTCACGGCGTTGCGAGCCAATAGTGACATCCTGTTGCGTCAGGTAGACGCTGGGGTGCTCGACCAGGCGGATTTGTCGGAGGGGCTAAGCGACATTCGTAACGAGGTCGACCGTATGTCGCGCCTGGTCCAGAACCTGCTGACGCTCGCGCGGGCCGATGTTGGCTGGCGGCCGGAAATGGCAGTTGTTGATCTGGCCGGCATCGCGCGCGACGCGGTGCGCATTGCGACGCCGTTGATGGGTGAGCATATCTTCAGCCAGGAGATCGGCACTGCTGGCCAGGATGGGCACGACGATGGCGAGCCTGAATTGCCAGTGCTCGGTAATGCTGACCAACTCACCCAACTCTTGCTGATCCTGATGGACAACGCTTTCACCCATGCGCCCGGCGGGGTCTGGGTGCGCTTGCGCGTCGTCGCTGATGGAGATGAGGCCCTTGTGGCGGTGAGCGACGGCGGCCCAGGGATCGACGCAAAGCACCTAGGCCGGGTCTTCGAGCGCTTTTACCGTACCGACGAAGCGCGCGCTCGCACGTCCGGCGGCACGGGGCTTGGGCTGGCAATCGCCCGCACGATCGTCACGATCCACAACGGCACGATCGAAGTCGCAAGTGAGCCGCATGTCGAAACGACATTTACCGTGCGACTCCCGCTTGTGGCGCCGGATCGAGCTATCACAGCGGGGGAACGTCAGCGCGAGCTGAGCTTGGCGGTGACGCGCTGAGGTGGCGCTCTAGTGCTTCGGTTGCTTCGCTCAGCAGGCGCGCGGCGGTGATGTCGGTCATCGCAGCGAGTGGGATGAAGTTGCGCACGGTGACATCCAGATACCGCTGCGCTTTGGCTCGATCCGGGGAATGGATGACCGAGCGAACATTGTCGATACGGTCGGCCAGCTTCAACAAGCGAGCATCAAGGCTGAGAAGCGGCAGGCTCTCAAGATAGGCGCGGTCGCGGGCGTCCTTTGCGCCAATGGGGGCCGGCGGCTTTGTGACGGCGATGACGTAGTCCAGCGCGGTCGGCCCAATGAGGTCTCCGAGGACGACTGGCGTGATCTCACGGCAATCCTCCAAGACATCGTGTGTCAGCGCTGCGAGCAGCAGGTCTAGGTCATTCCTGTTGAACTCACGCCAGAGCAGCACCGCAACGCGCACCGGGTGTTCGATGAAGGGGGCGCCTTCGTCGCGCTGTTGGCCGGCATGTGCGGCGGCAGCGAACTGGAATGTCTCAAAGAGCCTGTGGGCGTCGTCCGGAGGCAGTGCGGAAAGCAGCACGGTCAGTTCCGCCGGTACAACAGCCGGTTGATAGAAGCCGGGCATGGTTGTGAGCCCTTCCACGCTAAGACGTGTTGCTCGTTGGAATGCGCCGTATAGTAGCGTACACAGGCTGACGCGGTTGGAGGTAGCCGCGTGCTGCTGGGTGTGGTCCAGGGGGTAGATCGTGAGTCGTTTGCCGCGCAGTGCAAACCATCGACGCCAGCCGGCGCGCGTAGCGGTTGTCCTGCCGCTGGTGCTCCTGCTGGTCGGTGGTTGCGCGCGCGCGCAATTCGGCTCGAACTTCGCAGAAGATGGCACCGCAACACATTCAGTCATGATTGTCTTCGACCGAGGGTCAATGGACGCCGAGGTGACCGGTTGGGTCGAAACCCGGCTGACCGAGACTGAAGAACAGGCGCGCGCGGATGGTTTCACCGTTGAGCGCATTGATACCGACCGAGAGGTTGGGGTGCGCATTTCGAACGCGACGCTCAATGGCGCCGATGCGGGCGCTGCGCTGAATGCGCTGATCAATTCCATCGCGCTCGATCAAACTCCCGGGCCGGTTGCGCCATTTCAGGGCAGTTTCTCGACCGAAGCTGGCGCGGTAGGCGGTGCGGTGTTCCAGCTCGACATGACCGTCGATGGCGCCGAGCTGATGACCGTGGCGGCGGCGCTGCTCCCGCCAGGCGAGCGCTTGCCGGAGGGCGACGAATTGTCATCGGCGCTGCGCATGTCATACGTCGTGGTGATGCCCGGACGAGTGCGCGATAGCAATGGACAGCTCGTGCGCGAATCGACCGTGCGCTGGGACCTGCCCCACGATTCGCAGCTGGCGATGCGTGCTGAATCGAAACTCGGCAATGAGGGTTCAACAACCTGGTTCTTGCTCGCAGCCATCGGTAGCGTCGCTGGGGTCATTGCAATTGCTGGCGGTATCGGGTTCCTGTTGCTGCGCAGGCGCGGCAGCCACCTGGCCAGCACTCGCCCGCCCATCGGCGATGCGTCAGTGCGCTCCGAACCAGTCCCTGGGCCGCCAGAGACATTGGCTGAAGCTGGCTCGACATTGGCACGCGCAGTCGGACGGGTTGTCAGTGGCGAGAACGTTGCGAGCGTGGTGGGTCAGCCTGATGACGCGCCTGCGGAAGACATCGAGAATCGGTAGCGCCCGCGCCGCCAGGCGCTCTCCTTCCACGGCGTGAACGCGGGACGCGCCAGAGCCTTCACCGAGAGAACCTGGCCCAGCAAACGGCTAGAACACCGTGATGCTGGTGCGATACAGGCCGGTTTGGCCATCCGGGTGGGGTGGGCGGTCGGTGTCAGGCTGGACGTGTCCCACGCCGTCG
Source organism: Chloroflexota bacterium (assembly GCA_003577355.1). GTDB lineage: Bacteria > Chloroflexota > Chloroflexia > Thermomicrobiales > CFX8 > CFX8. The sequence continues at coordinate 2,830 of QEUZ01000197.1, forward strand.
GTGGCACGCACCGTCAGGCGATACTGCCCCGGAGCAGGCATCCAATCGTAGCGCCAGCGTTGCCAGACGGCAGCCGGGTTGTATGGCTCCAGGAGCGTCTCCATCCAATCGCCACCGTCAACGCTGAGTTCTACTCTGGCGATCCCGCGGTCACCGGCGAAGGCGATCCCGCCAACCGGGACGACGCCGCCCGCGTCACGGAAGACGTCTAACCGCGGTGTGTCAATAGTCGATAGCGTGTTCACGATGGCGATGTCGGTCCAGCCGCGTTCCTGCCAGTAGCCGAGATAGTCAAAGTCGACCAGTTCTATCTCATCCAACCACTTGACGTTCTTTTCGCCGTACAGGCCGGGAATGATGACGCGGCATGGAAAGCCGTGCTGGCGTGGGAGCGTGCGACCGTTCATGCCGTACGCAAGCAGGGTGGCTGGGTCGAGCGCAGTTGCAAGAGGAATTGAGTCGGAGTAGCCATGCGCCCCCCGCAGCACGACATCGACGACACCGGAGCCGATGCCGCTTTGTTGCAAGACATCACGCAAGGGGACGCCCGTCCAGCGCGTGGTGCTGATGAGGTCGCTCCCGTGGGTGTATGAAATGCACATGAGCGTGCCGAACTGCTCCACCGCTGGCATGCTTAGCAACGTAGGCCAGTCCACCGCAAGCTCACGTTCCACGCGACCGTGTACCCGCAACGCCCATCCTCGCTCTGGAATCGCAGGGTCACGGGTCGAGATATCGACGACGTAGAAATCGGCTGTTGGCGTGAAGCGTGGTCGGACATCCGGTGGGGCGTCGAACTGATCAGGGAATGGGCCAGCTGGCGCCGGCAGAGGAAGCGGGGGTAATTCACCTGCAAGCTCCGCAGCAGCGCGGGCGTCCGCTAAGTCAGTGTCGGCGGCGGTAACGACAGCGCCAGCGCCGGCGCGTCGTCCCAGCCAGCCGAGCGCCAGCCCGCTCGATGCGATGAGCAACGTCGTCCCCGCGACGTGTTGGAGGAAGCTACGCCGATCGATATCGCCAGCGGCGGCAAGCCAGTTGCTGGAAGTTGCCCGTGCTTCCGCCTCCTGCGAGGCGATTTCAGCGCGGCGGATGACCCACGAATGCAACAACAGCGTTGCAACGCTGCTGCCTGCAACCAGGATAGCGAGTGCGACGACTCGGCGACCACCATGCGGCAAGCTTGCGTTGGCGAGCGCGCACACCAAGGCAAGGCTGATGTATGCGATCAGCGTCAGCGCCCGGCTGCGTTTGCCGGGAGCCGCTCGGGTAACGGCGCCGATGGCAGAACCAAGCGCGAGCCATAGTGCGATTCCACCCGCGAGAATGATCTGCTGCGCGGTGTGGCCGAACGTTTCGATTCCCCAGGTGGCGACATTGCCCGGCGCAAAGCGAATGAACAGGTCGGCGGCATCGAATGGCGGGAACGGGGCCAAATCGAAGCCATAGCCCGCCGACCAGATCGCCTGTGCAACGAACCCAGAAGCCAACCCCAGCAGGAGCGCGGAGCGTGTTGGAACACGAACTCGACTGGAAGTCATGTCCGCAGTCAACCTGCCTCCGGGTCGGGCCGGACACCGCGCACGCTAGTTTGCGCGCACCGGCGGCGTATACAGCGCAGAACCGACGTTGCCGCCGGACAAGATCCCAATCGCCCACTCCAACTGGCGGTCGTTCAGGTCAGTGGGGTCGGGGGTTACGCCGGTTACCGGAACAAAGGGAACTTGTCCCTCAGGCAAGCCAACGACCACATCAGGGCTAATACCTCGATCGCGGATCATCTGCCCTTCGGGGGTCAACCACAGCTCGGTCCCAAGGAGCAGTGACGAGCCGTCGCCAAGGCTGAAGTTGCTCAGGACGGTGCCGGTGCCAAACGTCGTTTCACCGATGACCGTTGCGTTTGGGTTGTTGCTCTTGATCGCACCGGACACGATTTCTGACGAGGAGGCCGAGCCTTCGTTAATCAGCACCACTAGCGGCATATCGCCGATCGTCACCGGCTGCTTTGTCGCGAGGTGCGGGGTTTGGGAACCATCGCGCACTTGGCTGATGAAGACCGTCGAGCCTTCTGGCACGAAGATTGAGCCGATTTGCAGCGCCTCGTTGATATAGCCCCCTGGATTGTTCCGCAGGTCGAAAATGATCCCCGTCGCGCCAGCTTCCTTTGCGGCCGCCAACGCGTCGGATACGTCATCTCCGGCGCCAGAGGAGAACTGTGACAGGCGGATCACCGCGATGTCCGCATTGAGCATCGTCCAGGATACGGACGAAAGCTCGATGCGCCGGCGGATGAGGTTAAAGGTGACCTGTTCGGCGTCTGGCCCTCGTTCGAAGACGAGTACGACAGGTGTACCTTCTTCACCGCGGATCATCCGGATAACTTCATCCACCGACTTGCCGGTGATATCGACGCCGTCGACCGAGAGCAGGACATCACCTGGCAAGACACCGGCCTCCTTGGCTGGTGAATGGTCGATTGGTGAAACGACGACGATGCGATTCTCCCGCTCGTCTACCTGAATGCCCACCCCGACGTATTCGCCTGAGAGCCCTTCCGCTTCGGCCTGTGCCTCGGCTGCAGTCAGGTAGCGGGTGTGGCCTTCGTCGCCGAGGGTCTGGAGCATCGCGTCGATGGCGGCTTCGAGCATGGCGTCGTCGTTGATCGCCTTTTGGTCGACGTACTGTGTGTGCACGAGGTCCCAGGCACGTCGGAAGGTGTCTGGTCCGGACGAGTTGCTCTGGGGCGGATCACCTGAGGCGGTCGCGCGTTCAACCACCATGCCGGCTGCGAACGCAGTGAAGAGCCCGGCGAACACAAACAGAGTGACGAGGGCAATGGTCGCGGCGCGCGACACCGGCTTCGCCCGCCTCCGCGTGTCAGGCAGCTGGGTGGCTGGGTTCCAAGGTACAGCAGCCGGTTCGCTCATGGGTGTCTCCTGCTCGCCGGTCGGTCGGCCGGGAGGTGGCTGAAGCTCGGAGTTCATTGGCGTGTGATCCGCGTCTCTCTGTGCGGCCGGGGTGGCCGGGACGACCGCGCCGCCGGGCGGCCACGGGACAACCAAAGACCCGCGTCTGCCCGGACGCGTTCAGAACAGTATACGTGCGCAGGCTGAAAGCAGGCTGAAGAAGGCGTGCACCGCGAGCGCTGCGAACTCAGCAATGTTTCAGATAGGTTTCAGACACGGTTCAGTCACGGGGTTGAAACTATCTCTGTGGCCTGAGAGAGCGGTTGTCACAAGGAACTGGACCGCTGGAATAGCCGGCCACGAGGGGAATATGACAGATGGACAACACGGAGCCTCGTCCTGACGCCATTGACGACACGGATGATGAGCCGATGACTACCCCAGCGCCGGGGTTTGAAGCGTCAGGTTCGACATCACAATCGTCGCGCATTGGGCCGACGCAGGATACACACCAAGCGCCGGTTTCTCGGCGAACGGTTCTTGAGCGACCAGCAACGTCCGCGCCGGCGTCAGGTGCAACCTCCCTACGCCCAGGCTCGCGCGTCATTGCGCTCGTCGCGGTCATTGCGCTGTTGTTTGGAGCAATTGGCGGCGGCATTGCCGGTGGGGTGGCCGGCTATGCGTTGAGCGACAGTGGCGAAAGCCCAGTTGCCACCAGCGCGCCGCAAGCAAACCAGCCAGAGACGATTTCCAACCCGGCGACAGCGGAAACCCAACGGAGCGTTTCCGATATTGTGGCGAGCGTCAACCCGGCGGTCGTCACGATTAAGAGCACCATCAAAGGGGGCGGCTTCTTCGGTCAGCCGACTGGCGGGACCGGCAGCGGCTTCATCATCGATACAGAAGGTCACATCGTGACGAACAACCACGTTGTTGAGGGAGCCGACACACTCACAGTCGTCTTCGCCGATGGCTCGGAGGCGGACGCTACACTGGTTGGCGCTGACCCCTATCAGGATGTCGCGGTGATCAAGGTCGATGTGCCCGTCCCGGCCACCGTTGCCTTCGGCGATTCGAGCAAGCTGCGGGCCGGTGACCCGGTTATCGCAATCGGCAGTGCCCTTGGAGAATTTACTAACACCGTCACGAACGGCATCGTTTCAGCGACAGACCGCTCGCTCGACACCGGCGAAGGGTACCGGCTCGGCAACCTCATCCAGCACAATGCGCCGATCAGCCCAGGCAACTCGGGTGGCCCGCTCGTCGACATGAACGGCGACGTCATCGGGATGAATACCGCCGTCGTGCGTGGTTCGGTTGGGGCATCCGCCGAGGGACTTGGTTTCGCGGTGGCTGGCAACACAGTCAAGGAGATCGCCAGCGAAATCATTGCTCGGGGAAGCGCCGAGCGACCCTACCTGGGGATCTCGTTCGCTGATGCCGCTCAGTCCAATCCCGGCGCGACCGGCATAGTTGTCCAGGATGTCGTAGCCGGCAGCCCGGCCGACCAGGCAGGACTGAAAGTCGGCGACATCATCACCGCTATCGACGGTGTGACAATCGACAGCGACAACCCGTTCCTCAACCTGATGTTCCAGCACAAGCCGGGTGATACGGTCGAACTGAGCGTCACCCGCGGGAACGGTGAAACCGTCACACTCACGGTCACGCTGGGGACCCGTCCAGCCTGACCGCTGAGAAACTCAGCTTCCCACTCCCAAATCCCACACCCCTATCCCCTGGCCGCCGGCCCCCACCCGGCGGCCAACCTTTTGTGTCCTACTCTATGCGAACGCCGCGTGCTGCCGTAGGGTTAGTGTGATGCGATTGCCGATGGAACAGGGGGCTGGCGGGATGACTCGCTTCTACACACGCACTGGGGATACCGGCTACACCGATCTACTCGGTGGCCGGGTGCCGAAGTACGACGACCGGCCTGAGACGTACGGGACGATTGATGAAGCGACCTCGGTGCTTGGATATGCCCGGGCGATTGCGCTCTCCGAACGCACGCGAGCGCTCCTGATCGATGTGCAGCGTGACCTGTATCTGATGATGGCGGAGCTGGCATTCGCCAAAGAGATGCGCCAGGGGAAGTTCCACATCACCAGAGAGCACGTGCAACGTATCGAACGGGAGACCGACCGGCTGGCTGAGGAGCTTGACCTGCCGCCGCACTTTATTCTGCCAGGGGACAGTGCAGGAGGAGCGATCCTCGATGTCGGGCGGACCGTCGTCCGCCGGGCGGAACGGCTGGCGG
>QEUZ01000198.1 GCA_003577355.1 Chloroflexota bacterium
GCGCACAAGGTGCGCGCGGTGGTGCTGGACAAGACCGGCACGATCACCCGCGGCAAGCCGAGCCTGACCGCGCTCTTGCCACGCGCCGGGTTCAGCGAGAGCGACCTGTTGCGTCTCGCTGCGACTGCCGAGCAAGGCTCGGAACACCCGCTGGCCGAAGCGATCGTCAGCGCCGCGCGCGAGCGCAACCTGACGCTCGGCACGCTGGGCGACTTTGCAGCGGTTGCGGGGCACGGGGTGCGGGCAACGGTTGACGGCCGCACTGTGCTGATCGGCAACGAACGCCTGTTGCGCGAGCATGGCGGCGAGGCTGGGCCGCTGGCTGAGGAAGCCGCCCGCCAGGCGCGTCTGGGCGCGACCCCGGTCTACGTCGCGCTGGAGGGCGAGGGTGGCGTCGAGCCGCTCGGCCTGCTGGCGATCTCCGACACGATCAAGCCCGATTCAGCAGCAGCCATCGAAAAGCTGCAGGCGCTTGGCCTGGAAGTGTGGATGCTCACCGGCGATAACGCCGCGACGGCCCATGCCGTGGCCGGGCAGGTCGGCATCCCGGCGGAGCGCGTGTTGGCGGAAGTGTTGCCCGGCGACAAGGCGGCGGCGGTGCGCTCGCTGCAGGCGCGTGGGCTGGCAGTCGCCATGGTCGGCGACGGTATCAACGATGCCCCGGCTCTGGCGCAGGCCGACCTGGGCATCGCGATGGGCGCCGGCTCCGACATCGCGATGGAGGCCAGCGACATCACCCTGGTTGGCGGCGACCTGCGTGGCGTTGTCACGGCCATCGCGCTGTCGCGGCGTACCGTGCAGACGATCCGCCAGAACCTGTTCTGGGCGTTCGCCTACAACGTCCTGCTGATCCCAGTCGCCGCTGGCGTGCTCTACCCCTGGACCGGGGCAACCCTCAGTCCGGAGCTGGCAGCCGGCGCGATGGCCCTGAGCAGCGTCAGTGTCGTGACGAACTCCCTGCGCTTGCGCAAGTTCCGCCTGCCGGAGGATGCCCGCGAGATCGCCCACCCACCGCTGCGCCGTCGCCTGGCCGATGCCGGCTACCTGGCGCTGCTGGCCGGCATCGGCTTTGGGATCATGGGTGGGGTCTTTGGCTATAGCTGGTGGCAGGACGCCCGCGCGGAGGAGATCGCCGTCTCCACGTCGGTTCTGGAGTTCAATCCGGCAACGCTGACCGTTACGGCTGGCACAACCTATCGCCTGGTCTACACCAACAACGCCTCGATCCCACACGATATCGTGATCGACGGCGTCTCTGCTGGGCATGCGGACACGAACCCGGGCGGTCGTGCCTCGCTGACATTCAAGATTTCGGAGCCGGGGGTGTACCGGTACTACTGCACCCTGCCCGGCCACGAAGAAGCGGGCATGCACGGCACGCTGATCGTCGAGGAATCGTAGCCGCGCAACAGCGCATGTGCGACGCCCCGTCTGGTTTTCGCCGGGCGGGGCGTCGCGCGTTTTCCAGCCGTCGGCGAGACGCACGCGGTACAAGGAGTTGCGCCTGCATTGCGGATTCACGCTGTAGTGGGAAAAAGTGTGCTAGTATCGCAATGACCCCAGTGAACGGAGCCATGCCGCCGCCCGGCGGCGCAAACGGTTGGAGGGCGCGCATGAGTGATACCGCAATCGTTGCCGTTGTGATCGCCGTCGCCGCAGTCGTTGCAATCATCCTCTGGTTTGCGATGATCCGCCGTGGCCGTGGGGTCAGCGATGCCGCAGCCCCGGCACGCATGGCAGCCGCGCCGGAGGCGCCTGCGGAGGCCGCCACGACCGGCAAGCTGGAAGTACGCGCGGTACACCATGGCGTTAGCGACGAGCAAGAGGGCGAGTGGGTCCAGATCGTCAACATGGGCCAGCATGCTGTGCAACTTGCCGGCTGGCGCCTGACCGACGAGGGCGAGAAGCACAGTTACACGTTCCCATCCCTGGTGCTGGCAAGCGAGGCGGCGGTGCGGGTGCACATGTGGGTCGGCGACGATGACCATAACGACCTGTATGTCGGGCGGAGGCAGCGCTGGTGGAATAACGACGGCGACACCGCCTACCTGTATGATGCGACTGGGACACTTGTCCACAAACACAGTTACGGTACGGCGGCCGCAACAGAGTAGGCCCCACGGCCGGGCAGACACCGGTGAAAGGAAACGACCCGTGGAAGCACTCAAGGCACAGTTGGTTGAGAAGGCCGGCCTCACACCGGAGCAGGCCGACAAGGCCCTCGGCGTGGTAACCAACTTCCTGGAGAACAACCTCTCCGACGAAATGGTCCAGACTCTCGCACAGAAAGCCGGCTTCGGCGGTGTCGCCGAAAAGCTGCCGGATAACATCGGCGATACGATCAGCGGCTTTCTGAAGAAACGCGACTAACCGGCGCGGTGCGGCGCGGCGGTGGCAGAGGCAACCGGGTGAAGGGGACGCGCTCATGCAGAACGTCTGGAAGGAATTCAAGGAGTTCGCGTTCAAGGGTAACCTGATCGACTTGGCAGTGGCATTCGTCCTCGGTCTGGCGTTCACCGCGGTGATCGTCTCGCTCGTCGAGAACATCATCATGCCGATTATCGCGGCCATCTTCGGCAAGCGGAACTTCAGCGCGCTCGCCTTCGACATTGGTGATGCGACGATCAGCTACGGCAATGTCATCAACGCGCTGCTCTACTTCCTGGTTGTCGCTTGGGTGCTGTTCCTTGTGGTGAAGACGGTCAACCGCATGCGCAAGCCGGCCCCCGGCGTGCCCTCGCCGGTCAAGGAGTGCCCGTACTGCTTCAGCAGTATCCCGGTGCAGGCGACACGCTGCCCGAACTGCACCTCGCATCTGACCGAGTAGCTCGCGACCAGTGTGGTAACGCCGGCTGTGGGTGTGCCGAACCGGGCATCTGCAGCCGGTGGCGGCACATGTGGCGCTGAAGAGAGAACAGGCGGGTAGACGAGAGGAGCATACGTTGCGGATACGATGCGTCGCGTTCGTCGCGCTCCTGCTCGTGGCGCTCGTTGCAGGCTGTGGAGGGTCCGACCCCGCTCCGACCGCGACCCCCGAGCCGCCGACGCCCACTCCGGTCCCACCGACCCCCACTCCGATCGCATTCACTGCTCCTCCCATCGTCCGGCAATACATCAGCGGCGCCCGCGCCATCGCACTCGATACCTTCGATACCCTTTCCACCGAGCGCTGGCGCTTCAACGAAGGCTCTGTCACCACCTCGTTGGGAGAAGCCCAACTGGCCGGTGTGAGCGATTGGGGCTCATTTCTCTACAACACTATGAGAATGCAGGAACGCACCGCCGTGCTCGTGCGCTTCCGCGGCGACCAGCACGCCGAGTTCGGTATCTATTTCGAGTCTGGCGAATGGGGCTCCGATGGGTACAAACGCTTCGGGACGTACGGACCGTACCCGCAAACCAACATCTTCCGTGGCACGATGTCCGAGCCACGCCAGGACTTCAAAGGTGATCTCTTCGTCCAACCGGACGTCTGGTATCAACTGATGCTCATTGTTGCGCCCGGCGGCAAGTTCGTCGCCGTCATCTGGGACCCGGATGACGCCAGCCAGAACCTGGTGTATCAGCGCGTGGTTGACCAGCGCTGGTCCGGTAGCGAGTGGATCTTCGGCATCACCGCCAACAGCGGCTTCGTGACCATCGACGATTTCACCGTGCTGTCCTTCGACGCGCTGCTGACGTAGCGCCGGCGCGCCGCGTCTCTCTGCTGGCGTGAGGCGCCCTGTTGCAAGCTGCTCAGCATCTTCCCACACGCACGGTCATCCCAGCATCACCAGCCGGGTCGATGCCGTGTGTCTATACTTCCCCACAGGGTAACCGTGTGAGAAGAGGGAGCGAGCGACCGATGGGCGAAGTTGAAATTACCGCAGCCGTCATTGCCGTGACTGGCATCCTGACATTGGTGCTGTGGGGTGGGTTCATCAAGACCGGCGACAACGCGTCGGGCGACCACGTCTAGGCCGGCTGGAGTGCGTCCACCCAGCCACGCAGCACCGCGTGGAGCGCTGCTGCGCCGATAATCGGCTCGTTGGGGTCGTGTGGCAAGTCGTTCGGGTAGAGCAGGAACGGCTGCGTCTGCGGCCCCCCGAGTCCACCGTGGCACCCGACCAGTTCCTCAAACGCCGCCACGTCACCGGTGGCGGGGTCGTAGGCGCTCATCACGAGGATGTCCGGCGCATTGGGGAACCCGTCATTGCGCATCAGGTGGCGGGCGGCGTTGGGGCCGTAATGCGCCAGTGGGTCGCTGCCTTCCACCGCGCCGGTCGCCAGCAGATGCCGCCCATGTGGGCCAAGCACGACCGGGCCGGACCCTTCGGTGCGCAGCATGATGAAACCGATACCGGGATGAGCCGCAAGCCCGCTGCATAGGCGCGGGTAGGCGGCGTCGAGCTGCTCCAGGGTTAGCCGGTGTGCCACGCCCGGAAACGAAATCAGCCCCAGGTTACCCGAGGCTAGCACCAGCACATCCTGCGCGGCAGCATCCAGCTCCGCTTCGTTCACGCCGGTCTCACGAGCGTTGGCCTGCCACTGGTCGTCGAGCAAGCGCGCCATCCAGCGGGCGCTGCCGCTCCCCTGGGCGATCGCATCGTCCAACGCGACCTGCAATTCGTCGATGCCTTCGTCCGGCGCGACCGGCGCGTTCACCTGCACATCAGTTGCCACCAGCGAGCGCACCACATCGCCGAGGCTCTGCCCGTAGCGCTGCTCGAACGTCGCCCCCATGCTCTGGCCGTGGTCGGACAGCAGCACGAAGTGGTACGGGCGCGGCGCGCGCGCGGCAATCTCTTCCAGCCCGGCCAGGATGTCGTCGAGTTTGCGCAGGACTTTGAACGCATCCGGCCGGTCGATGCCGGAGTGATGGGCGACCTCATCGTAGGCATAGAACGTGACATACGATGCCGGCGCCCCGCGCAACATATCGGCGATCAGCAGAAAGCGCGCTGCTTCTTGCAGGATCACCGTCGGACCGGCGCGGACGAACGCGTAGGAGAACGAACGGTGGATGCGCGGGCGCACATCGCGCACCCGCTGGTAGCGCGCCTCCCACAGTTCGCGCACCACTTCGCGGAAGAACAGCGCGAAGGTGCGCGCGACGGTATAGACGTTGAAGAAGTAGAGCAGGTACGCCAGCCGCCCGCCGCCGCCAGTGGTCCCCATTTTGCTCAACGTCGCGACGCAGTCGTCAGCGTCGCCGGAAAAGATCGTGAAGCGGGCGCCGCCACCGCGGGCGAGCAAGCCGTTGCCGCTCGACAACGTCGCTTCCAACTGCACGGCTGTGGCGCGCTCCTTGACAACCATCAGCCGCCCCTGCTGTTTGTCCCACCAGCGGAAGGCAGGGATGCCGGCGTTGTTGCCGAGCAGGATGCCGGCCTGGCAGGCAGCCGTTTGCGACGACAGGTCCGTCTCCCAGGAACGCAGGGTGTAGCGGCGTTCCTCCAGCCGGCGCCGGATTGTTGGAGCATAGCCTGCGTCCATCGCCTGGCGCAGCAGCGGCTCGGCCAAGCCATCGATGACGATGAAGACAATACCCGGTGTGGTCGTCCGATCCGCAGAGGCATAGCGTCGTTGCAGCGGTTCCACCACGAAACGCTCGTAGGCGGCTGCATCCTTGAACGAGAACAGCACACCGAGCAGGGTGTCAACAACAGCAAGGACCAGCGCCAGGAAGCCAGCAGCCCAAGGAGACGTGATCTCCAGCGGGTGATCAGCCAGCCAACCGGTCAGCGCCTCCGCTATGTAGACCGCCAGTACCATGACAACGAACGCAACTGCCGGAAATACCAGCACTTTGAAGCGCGCCGCAAGGCGGTAGGCAACCGGCCAGCAAAGGAGCGCCACCAGGGTGCAAACCGCTGCGGTGAGCAGACTTGCAAAGCGACCCGCGCTCAACCCCGGCAACCAGGCGGCTGCGCCGTAGACGACCAGCGCCTGCAAGAGTGCGGTCGCAGCGATCCAGCGCGCCTGTCGCCACATCAGGACATTCCCCCCTTGGCCAAACCGGTCACCTACCACCCGCAACGGCCGATCATACGCGATCCAGCCTCAGGCCGCGCTCGGTTCATGCAGCTCCTGTCGGGGCTGCAGGTAGTTCACCCAGCCCAGCAACACAGCATGCAATGCTGCCGCACCGACGATCGGCACCGTCGGGTCGTGTGGCAGGTCGTTCGGGTAGAGCAGGAACGGCTGCGTCTGCGGCCCCCCGAGCCCACCGTGGCACCCAACAAGCTCCTCGAAGGCCGCCACGTCACCGGTGGCCGGGTCGTAGGCGCTCATCACGAGGATGTCCGGCGCATTGTGGAACCCGTCATTGCGCATCAGGTGGCGGGCAGCGTTCCGGCCGTAGTGCGCCAGTGGGTTTTCGCCGGCGGCGTAGTCGTGGTCCAGATAGTAGATGCCGCGGCTCCCCAGGACCAGTCCACCCTCGGTGTCCGAACGCACCACGATGAAGCCAATGCCGGGGTGATTGATCAGCCCCTGCAACAGGTTTGGGAACTGGTCGACGAGCTGCTCGTAGCTGAGCCGTTCCGGCAAGCGGGTAAATGAGATGAGTCCGAGGTTTCCCGAGGCAAGCACGACGACATCCTCGAACTGTTCGCTCTCGCTGGCGCGACGTCGGCTGCCCAACGCCAGCTCGCCATCGCGCATTTGCCCTTGCAGCGCTCGCGTCGCAAGGCGGGCGGTGCGGCTGTCGTAGTGGATCGCCTGCGCGATCCCGGCGTTGAGCTGCCCCAGTCCTTCGTCTTGTGCCTCCGGGCTGCTGACGCGCAAGCTTCCTGCCAGGAGCTGCTCGACCAGCTCTGCCAATGTCTGGCCATAGCGCTGGCGAAAGGTTGCGCCCATGCTCTGCCCGTGGTCGGAGAGCACGATAATGCGGTATGGACGCGGCGCCTGTTCGGTCACACGCTCCAGCAGCGCGATGATACGGTCCAGCCGCTTGAGCACCTTGAAGGCATCCGCCCGGTCGATGCCGGAATGGTGCGCGACTTCGTCGTAGGCGAAGAATGTTACGTAGGCGCTCGGCACCCCGCGCAGGATGTCGGCGATCAGCATGAAGCAGGCCGCTTCCTGCAACAACGCTGTCGTCGAGGCGCGGACGAAGGCGTAGCCCAGCCCCCGCTTGATGCGCGGCTGCACATCGAGCGCGCGCTGTCGATGGGCCTGCCAGCGTTCACGCACGACATCGGCAATGAACAAGCTCAGGGTACGGAACAAGGTATAGGGGTTGGTGAAGTAGAGGATGTATTCGAACTGCCCAATCCCCTGTGCGCGTCCGATGCGGCTGAACGTTGCGACGCAGTCCGCTGCATCGCCGGAGAAGACGTTGAAGCGGCTCCCCCCGCCGCGCGCCAGGAGCCCGTTGCCCGTGGAGAGCGCTTCCTCCAGCGCTTCGGCAGTGCTCATCTTGCTGGAGACCATCAAGCGGCCGCGTTGCTTATCCCACCAGCGGAAGGCGGGAATACCGTCGTTGCTCCCCAACAGGATGCCGGCCTGGCTGGCCGAGGTTTGCGACGAGAGGTCTGGCTCCCATGCGCGCAGCGTGTGCGAGCCTGCTATCAGCCAGCGGTGCAAGGTGGGCATATATCCGGCATCCAGCGCCTGGCGCAGGACCGGTTCCGCCAGCCCGTCGATTTCCAGAAAGAGGATGCCCGGTTCGCTCTGCCGTTCGGCGGCGGCATAGCGCAAGCGCAGCGGGCGGATGACGAAGCGCGCGTAGGCGGCATCATCATCGACGGAATAGAACGCACCGAGGACAGTGTTCCCGATCGTCAGCCCGATCGCGACGAGCAGTGCCCAGCCATAGCCTGCGACAACAAAGCTGCCAGCGTCGGCCAGTTCGACGATCCACCGGGCGGCCACGATTGTCAGCGCCATCGCATTGAAGCTGAGGAGCGGGAAGAGGACGGGGTGAAAGCGCGACGCCAGCCAGTAGCCGAGTGGCCAGAGAAAGGCCGTCACGACTGTGACGACCA
>QEUZ01000199.1 GCA_003577355.1 Chloroflexota bacterium
GAAGCGAGACGGTTCTTCGCGTAGAGATCCAACCAATAGTCAGGCGGGTCGGCGATCGCCATCACTCGTGCGCTGACGGTATAGCTCTTGGGTTGAGCGCTCGTTCCAATGTAGCCGACGAGCGCCGCAACCAGCGCTGCGACCGCGACGACCCACCAGCGCCGTACCATCGCGCTGGCAATCTCCTCCGGTCGCATCATCAATGGCGCGTCTCCACTACCTGCGCCAGCAGCGGCAGTCGCAGCGTCGCTGCGGCCGTCTCAGCGTCGTGTACCCGGTCATCCAGGTAGTGCACAACAAACGCGAGCAACACGCCGAACCCTGCCGCTGCAACGAGTTCGACGAGCATCAGCAAGCGCTCACGCGACGCATCCCTGCCCGGTTCCTCTGGACGTTGAATGATGCGTACCATCGCGGCTGGTTCGGCAGCCGAAACGCTAATGTAGCGGAACGCGTTCTCGTCGATCTCAGCAGCGGCTGCTTGGGCGATAGTAGCAGCACGCTCCCTATCCGATGCCGACACGGTCATCGTCATAATGCGGTGCATGCGGGATACTTCCAACGCGTTATGGACCTCGCCGCCGGAAATGCTCACGCCACCCGCATTCAATCGTTCAGCAACAGCCTGGGCGAAGACATTGCCCCGCAGTGCTTCGACCAGGTCGTCAATGGCAAATTCGCTCGCGAGGTAGTTGTAATAGCCATCGTAGGCGTATGCATCGGGGGGAGGCGGGTCAAGATCCCGGATGATCGACGCGCGCACTTGGGTAGACCACGTTACCGGGCGGCCGACCTCCTGATAGATGATGAGCAGGCACACGAGTACCACCGGGATCGCAATAACTGGCCAGCGCAGTGCGAGGATCCGCAGGTAGTGCTTCAGTTCCACCCGTCAGCCCCTCGTTCGGCCAACGCCGTTTCCACGACGGCCAATAGCTCACGCTGGAACCGCTCGCGAGAGAACCTGCGTGCATGCTGCACGAGCACATCCGGGTCAAACTGCAACTGTTCGAAGCGGTTCACCGCGTCGATCATGGAACTGACCGTCTGTTCCTTCACCAACACACCAGTGACATCGGGAACTACAGTATCGTATGCACCGCCTGCTGCATAGGCTACCACCGGCCGTCCGGCTGCTTGCGCCTCAACCTGGGCGATCCCGAAGTCATCCTCAGACATGAAGACGGCTGCGCGGCAACGCGCGTACAACTCCGCCAGTTCGTCATCCGAAACGCGCCCGAGAAAGCGGACCGTTGGACCAGCCAACCGCTCCAACGCCGCACGGTCGCGCCCATCGCCAACAATCCACAGCGGCAGGTGCAGCACATTCGCCGCTTCAATCGCCACATCGAACCGCTTGTATGGAACAAGGCGGGATACCATCAGAAAGTAATCACCGACGGCATCCGGTGGCGCTGGTGTGAAGCGTTCCACATCCACCGGCGGATGCACGACGACCGCATCGCGTCGCCAAAACGCGCGGATCCGAGCCTGGACGACCGTGGAATTCGCGATGAACCTGTGCACGCGGGCCGCTGTCGCCCGATCGCGCCTGCGCATGTAAGCCATCAACGGTCGCAGTGCAGGTAGCGCCACAGCCGGTAGCCGTTCGCGCTTGATGTAACTCTCCAGGTCCCAGGCAAACCGCATCGGGGAGTGGATGTATGAGACATGGGTTGCGCCAGCGGGTGGGCGCACCATCTTCGCGAACGCGCTCGACGTTGACAAGACGAGCTCGCAGCGCGGTAGCCGGACACGTTCGAAGGCCGATGGATAGAACGGCAGCATACGCTGGTGATGATGATGAGCGCCTGGTATGCGGTTGACCCAAAGTGGTCTGATGTTCCATGTGCGGTAAAAGCTCGGCAACGCCTCTGGAAGATACAGGGATGTAACAACCGGTGCGCCGGGAGCCATGGCGTGGAGCGCCTCAAGCACGCGCTCAGCACCGCCATATTGGTTCAGGTAGTCATGCACCAGCACCGTGCGGTCTGGAAGGCGAATGGAGCCATCGAGTACGCGTGGTGGTGACAGCTCAGTATGCGCCACGGCTCGTCAACAGCGCCGGAATCGTCCGTAGCATGATCTTTACGTCTAGTCCTGGAGACCAATTCTCGGCGTAGTACAGGTCCAACCGCACCATCTCATCAAACTTCAGGTCACTGCGCCCACTCACTTGCCACAGGCCAGTGAGCCCAGGTGTAACGAGCAACCGCGCGAAATGCCATTCGTCATAGAGCGCGACTTCATCCGGTACTTGCGGTCGCGGGCCGACGACACTCATTTCACCTACCAGGATATTGAGGAACTGCGGCAGCTCATCCAGGCTGGTACGGCGCAATACCTTGCCGACGCGGGTGCGGCGCGGGTCGTCGCGAAACTTGATCAGGCGGTTATCAACGTCGGCATTGAGCGCGATATCCTGCTTGCGTTGCTCCGCGTCGGCAACCATCGAACGGAACTTGTAGCAGATGAAGCGGCGGCCATTGCGGCCGACACGCTCCTGACGGAACAACACGCTGCCGGGGGAGTCGAGCTTGATCGCCAGTGCGATCAGCGCCATCAGTGGTGCCGTGACGAGCAGCACCACGGCGGCAATAACGATATCCATCGAACGTTTGACGACGTAATCGAACCCGGCAATACGCGCCGGGCGCAACGCGATCATCGGCAGGCCGGCGACCTCGTGGATATGCACCCTGTCCATTGTGAGCTCAAACAGGTCTGGGACCAGCTTGAACTCGACATCCAGCGCCCGGCACTGGTCCACAATCGCTGCCATTTGCTCATGTGCGGTCGGAGGAAGTGCGATGATCACTTCGTCGATCCCTTGTGCCCGCACGATCTCTCCGATGTTCGCGCTACTCCCAAGGTGTGGCGGATACACCACCCGTCGCTCGGTGGCAATCGCCCAAAATGCCGGCGGAGGGTTATCGTCGACGACTCCGACAACCTGATATCCGAGTTGCGGTTGCCCGAGCAGCCACTGTAGCAAGCGCTGGCCGGCCTGCCCCGCCCCAACGACAAGCACGCGGTCCACCCCGATCCCGCGCATCCAGAGACGCTCTCGGATCAGGCGAAGCACGAAACGCTTCGCAACCAACATGACGATCAACAAGATCCACGCGTACAGAAAGACGAGTCGTGAAGGTGAGAACCGCTGGACGAACGCATAGAGAATCACGATGGTCATTGCCGTGTTGACACAGCCGATGACAAGAAACGCTTCGTCCAGCAGCGTCGTCCAGCGCGGGAGCCGATAGCCGCCACGCACCTGCAACAGGCCGACGATAAGGCCAATCAACAGCGCGACGATGGTGTAAAAGAAGGAAAATGGCTGGCGTAGCGCGGGGACAACAGCGCCACCGACCTCTGCTCCGTAGCGCAACCACCATGCGAGCCAGAATGCAACGCCAACGACGATCGCATCGGAGGCCATACGCAGCAGGACAACCGCCCAACTCGGCAGCCCCGCTATTGCGCGATGCTCAACCCTCCCGCTCGCCGGAACACTTCGTGACATCCGTCCGCGCCCCCGCGGCTGTCCGTGTACTGACGATGATGGAGTTTGGAACTGTCTCACCACTCGAATTCGGGCTTCCCGTTCCCACGAGTCGCGCCAGTATAGCACACCGGGTGTGACAGCCTGTCCACGCAGATTGCGTACGTACGCGTCGGCAATGGTTGGTACGAATTGGCCACCTGAGGCACGGTTGGCGTCTGCTATGATCTCAGTTCAATGGGCATGCGGTGGCGGCGAGACGCGATCCAGAAGGCTAAACTGTGGAAAAGCTCTGGGCTCCCTGGCGCATGCGCTACGTTGCTGGCCCCAAGCAGGATGGATGCGTATTTTGCTCGGCCGCGGCGCTTGGCGATGATCGTGCCGCGCTGATTCTCTATCGCGGCACAGACGCCTTCCTTATCCTGAACCTTTATCCTTATAACTCGGGCCATGCAATGGCTGTACCGTATCAACACGCGGCTGAGCTACAGCAGTTGACCCCTGCAACACGGGCCGAGCTGATCGAGCTCACCGAACTGTTCACGTGTGCGGCGCGCTCAGTCTTCGCGTGTGATGGGTTCAACATTGGCTTGAACATCGGGGAGGTGGCCGGCGCTGGCGTAGCCGAGCACCTGCATGTACACGCGGTGCCTCGCTGGTTGGGCGATGCAAACTTCATGCCGATCATCGCAAACACCACGGTTATGCCCGAGTTGCTGCCGGTCACCTATGCGCGTTTGCGCGCCGAGATCGAACGAGTTGTCGTCGAACGCGCTGGGGAGTACATACCCAGCTCCGGCGCTGTCGTGATCCTGCCGGAGGCTCGCGCAGTTGTTCTGCGGCGTGCCGCCAACGGCGATGTTGTCATCCCAAAGGGTCGCATCGAGCCTGGCGAATCGGCTGCTGACGCCGCACTGCGTGAGGTCCGCGAAGAAACTGGGGTAGAGGCGCGCATCACCGGCTGGGTCGGTTCACACACGTTTCACTTGCCTGGTGACCCCGCCGGCCGCCCACGTCACGTCTCATTTTTCAGCGCGGCTGGTCAGGCAACCCCAGAACTAGCGCGCCATCTTGAATCGGACACCCTGCTCGTCCCACTCGACGAGCTCATCGACGCGTTGACGCTACCTGCCCAACGTGACATCGCACGACGAGCGATGCCAGACCTGCTGCACATCCTGGAGGCCAGCGCATGAGCGCAATGCGCGGCTCGACGCTGCGAGTCGATCCCCCCAAGCCGGTTCCGCTGGACGACGACTACGACCTGCAAGGTCGATTGGGCGCGTTCACCATCTCGGATATCCTGCAAATGTTCACCTACACCGAAAAGACCGGCACACTGACGATGATCCAGGGTTGGAACACCCGCACCATCAGTTTTGAGCGTGGGCGTATCTCATATGTTGCTGCCGGCAGCCGCCTGCCGAATATCTCCGACCTGTTGGTACGTAACGGCAGGGTGAGCCGCAACGTCGTCGAGCAAGGCCGTCGGACCCTTTCGGATGCCGATTTGGTGAAGGAATTGCTGCGCCACGGCCAGATCTCCGAGGCGGACTTGCAGCAGTGCCAGGACCAGTTGCTCGAATCGTCAATCTACACGCTGTTCCTTTGGCGCAACTGCTACTTCACCTTCAAGTCCGGCGTCCTCATCAAGGAGGGAGGCGTCCCGGTTTCGGTTGACGCGACCCACTTGATCATTGAAGGCACACGGCGTGTGGATGAGTGGATCGAAATCTCGCCTGTCGTGCCATCGGTTTTCATGATCTTCCGTCGCAAGCCGCGCCAACCCTCGACCCGCCCTAGCCGGGAACTGCTGCAGGTGTTTCGTCACGTCGATGGCCGGCAAGATGTTGTCGCGATCGCCCGCGCCAGTGGCCGCACCCAGTTCGGTGCAGCAAAAGCACTCCACGAGCTCGTCAAAGGTGGCTACATTGAAGCCTTGCCCCCCAACCGAGAGAAGCTGCTTGAACTGTTCAACTTGGCCGTTGAATCGATCTATCTGAAGTTAGTCCTGTACGACCAAGCGAGGATGGCCCTTGAGTTTGAGAACCAGTTGAACCGGTTTGCGATCGACAACCGCTTGAAGGTGCGCATGGCTGGCGGGAAGGTCATCCTGACCGATGCCAACACACCCATCGGCGCCACCGAGCTCGTCGACCTCTACCGCTTGTTCATCGCAATTCAGAACAACAAGTTCTCGAAGATGTTCGAGGCCGTCATTGCGCAGGGGCTGATGGAGGGGCTGTACCGGCACACCGACCCCGATATGCAGGCAATGATGCGGATGTATGAATTCGTTGAAATCGACGGCCTCTTAGCGCTCGATGTATTCGGCCAACGGGAGCCGGAAGATGAGTTCGACACGCGCTCTGCATAGTCAACCCTCGCGCAACCGGTGCGATGCTTCGTGCCCAATCTCCTCCTGCAACTGCCGTATACCTTCATCCACATGGTAAAGCACCGGCTGTTCATATCGCATGGCGAGTTCGGCAATGGGACACTCGAAGCAACGCAGTTGTGCGCAACCCTGGTGGTGGATCTGATGCAATCCCTGCTCGTCGAGAGCACGGCGAATGGGGAAACGGCGTTCCCCGACAATCTGCCGTAGCGTGCGCTTCGCGACACTGTCGTCAACTGCTCCTGGAAGCTGCTCCCAGAGTGCCGCGACCCAATCCACAAGCCCGTGCTGCCCCTGCACTTCGGCATATGCATAGGCAAATGGCGCGAACAAGTTCGTTTGGATCTGGCGTTTGCGTGCTGAACCGAATGGTGGGTTTGCCGACGACAGCCAGGTTTCCCACGCGGCAGGCGCCTCGCCGAGCAGTTCGCTGAATCGAGCAAGCAGCCCGTCGGGCGCGCAACCGCTCACCAGCCCAGCGAACCCAGCCAGCCTCCGAACAGGGTGGTTGGCCGGACGTACACGGTCGAGAGTCCACGAGTAAGACGGCAGCGGCCTCAATCGCCAGTGCTGTCGCAGAACGTCCCAGCGCTGATCAACCTCAGCACTCTCCGCCGGTGTCAGGCCGGCCAGCGCCTGCTCGCCCGGCGAAAGCGGCAGGAAACCGGCACAGCCAAGTAGAAGCGCCGTGACCGCCTTCGAACCCCCGTCGGCCGCAGTACGTTCGACGGTCGTCACGGGCAACAGCTCACTTAAGCGGGCCATTCCCTGCCGGTTTGCACTCAGACCCAGCATATCCAGGAATCCTCGGTATAGAACCTCAGCCGGCGGGAAGGCGGAAAGCTCTTGCTGGAAGCGTAACTGCTTCGCAAACAGCCGCTCCCAACCCTTCTCCCGCAACGCCGCGCGCACGTCGAGTTCACGCTCTCCAGCCAGTGTTGGGAGGCACGCTCCGTGGCCGATCGCCCCCAACTCGACGAAACCGGTGCGTGCGACCAAATCATCCAGCGGGGCGCTGAGGAACCCGACTAATTCCACTGTCGGTATCGGTCTGCCGTCGCGGTGGCGAAGGGGCGGATGTGCATCGTCACACAGCACGAGATGCAACGCGACTGCATCGTAGGCAGGGTCAGCATCATGCCCATGCTTTCGCCAATCGGAACTGCGACGGTGCAACTCGACGGCCCCGCTGACTATTCGCCCGCCGATGTCAACGAGCGCGTCACGGAAGTCGGGACCGTGCGCATGCGTCCAGACGCCACGGTAGATCACGCTGACCCGTTCACCGCTCGTCGTGCGTAGCTCAGGAGCAAGCCAGCCCTCTTGCCAGATGCGGCTCAATGCAACTTCCGGGATGCTATCGAAGTCGCTACTTGCGCTCCCCTGCACGCTCGATCGCCTTGTCCCCGAATTTGGCGTTAACGAATGGAGAAGACTATCATCTCCCGACGGCCGGTTAGCCGACCAAGTGGCGATGAAAGACGGGTGGCGATGTCTGGACCAAGGCAGCGAACAGCGCTGATCACAGGAGTCACAGGTCAGGATGGCTCCTACCTTGCTGAGTTGCTCCTGTCGAAGGGGTACCGTGTGGTCGGCATGGTGCGCCGCACCAGCACCGAAACGGTCGGGCGAGTCGCCCATTTGCTCGATCAAATCGAACTCGTCGCTGGCGATTTGCTCGACCAGTTATCGCTCATCAGCCTGATCGACGAGTACCAGCCAGACGAGGTCTACAACCTTGCGGCCCAGTCGTTCGTGCCGACCTCCTGGCAGCAGCCGGTGTTGACCGGAGAGTTCACTGCCCTGGGTGTCACCCGCATGCTGGAAGCGATCCGCCTGGTCAAGCCAGACGCCCGCTTTTATCAGGCGTCGTCATCCGAGATGTTCGGCAAAGTTCGCGAGGTCCCACAGAACGAGCAAACACCGTTTTACCCGCGTTCACCGTATGGCGTTTCAAAGGTCTACGGACATTGGATCACCGTGAACTACCGCGAGTCATACGACCTCTTCGCTGTCTCCGGCATCCTGTTCAACCATGAAAGCCCCC
>QEUZ01000200.1 GCA_003577355.1 Chloroflexota bacterium
ATCGCCACCCTGGGTGGCAAAGCCATGCCGGTACATCCGCCAGCAACGGTCGTCATCAGCAAGGTGCGTCACACCCCCCAAGCATATCCCCGCCGCGCTGGCCGGCCGGTGAAGAGACCACTGCTCGCACCGTGAGTGGGCTGGCACGTTTTGGCCCGTTGCCTCGACGCGACGCAACGCGGGAGTAATCTCGCGGCACTGATGGGCCGTCAGGTAGCAATGCGCGGGCTGGCGGTCGACACGCTTCGTGCGGTGCAGCCTGATTGCGAGGGCCGCAGGCGGGGTGAACCGCAGTTACTCGCTCGGGACCTCTTCCTCGACTGTTGTGGTCGGTTCGCCTTCATCCAGCACCTCTGGTTCCCCAACGACATCCGTCTCTTCGACGTATTCTGACGGTTCTTCGACGTACTCGTCGTTGTTCAACGCAGCGTACTCCGGCGGTAGCGTGCCGTCGGTGGTGCCAACCAGGACGACATTGCGCGCCGGCAGGTAATGTGCAATGAACTCCATCTGCGACACCTGGTCGCCAGAGATCACCCGCCGGATGATCGACACGTCGAACCCGTCTGCAGCGTGCTCAACCTGGCGAGTGGCGCCTTCGGGTAGGTCGAACGTTGGCTCATAGTGTGTCCGGTTGTCGGCCGGCTTCTGGTTGGTGATCACCGGGGCGTCGACTTGCACTTCCCAATTCGGGACCGTGCCGTACAATCGCACGATGAAGTCTTCGCCATTGGCAACCGCTTCGAGCAAAACGGCGGTGCTGGTGTTGTTCGTCCACTGAAAGTCAAGGCCGGAGGCCTCATCGACTGTCGCGTCCAGGCCGGGCATCCCGCGCGTCTCGTAGCGCGATATCCAGTAGGAGTGCGTATTACGCTCGTTGATCTCATAGCCTGCCCAGAACACCGGCTGGAACACCGTCGTAGCCACCTGGCAGATGCCGCCACCAACTGAAGGAACAGTCGTAACCGCACCGCCGGTGCTGTCGATACCGTAGGCAACCTGGAACCCAGCGGCAGTACTGGTTGAGCCGATCTCCGCATTGAACGAGAACGTCTGCCCCGGCATGATGAATGTGCCGTTCAGCAGCGAAGCCGCCAGCTCAATGTTGTGCATGCGCGCTGGGAGAGAACCGCCATAGGGCGTGGACGCTTCAGCAATGAGTGAGTTAACGCCCAGCGAGTTCAAGTCGGCCGGCAGGTTCGTCATGTTTTCGATCGATACTGGCAGCTCAATGCGGTTAGCCGGGTTACGCCCCAGGAAGACATCCATGATGAGCGCTTCGGAGGCCGCCTGGTCTACCGTCCGCCCATCTTCGCCAGGTCGGGTCTGCACCAGGGCCCCGCTTGCCGCCCACCAGACGCGCGCCGACTTCGGATCGCGGTCAACCGCCCAGGCAATTTCGTCGACGATGTCCCAGATCCACTGCTCATTGATGCGCAGTTCCGCTGGCTGCCCATTCTGCGGCTGGACGACGACGAGCCAGTAACTGATCTGCGCCGGGGTTAACGTCCAGACTTGGTCTGCCGCAACGATCTCCACCGGCGCGTCGAGGATGTTCTCCAATTGCGACTTCGCCGCAGTGTACAGGCTATCCGGGCGCAGCGGATGCGTTTCGTCAACGACGAGCGTTCCCGACGACGCGCCGGAAGCCAGCGCCGCGAGAACGGCAGTCTCCGATGCGGCAATGTTGAGCGTCCGTCCGACCTGCGAGGGTATGTAGTGTATCTGCGCGTCAGCCGTCACCGATAGGACTGCCTCGATTTTCGGTTGTTCGATATCGGCGGCGATTGTTGCGAGCTCAGCGTTCAGCGCAGCCGGATCGACCGCCACACGCTGCTGGCCAACGCGCGTCTCGCCATCGCGCAGATGCCAGAGCAACGCAAGCCGCGATGGGCCCCAACCACTCCGTCCCTGAGCGAACGCATCGTCGACAACCCCTGCAATGTCGACGCGCACGCCGAGCGCATCTCTGCTCAGCAGCCACTCGCCTTCACCATCGGTGAGCTTCAGGGTTTGGCGACTCTGTGTTGCAACCGCCGCGCTGATCGCTTCCGTCGCTTCGTCGCGGGTCATGCCACTCAGGTCGACGCCGAAGGCGGTGACGCCGGAACGGATCTGGTCTCCCTCGGCAACTTGCACACCGAGCACCAGCAGGAACAGCGCTGCGACCAGGGCTACAGCCGTGTATTGCGAAATGCGGGCATACAGCGCCAACTGGGCGCGGCGCGCATCCGGGTCCGGCGGGACCGCAGCTGCAAGCGGCGGGTCATCAACTGTTGCGTCTTCGAACTGCTCATCGACAGCGTCGAATGGGGTCACCTGCGGCGGCGTTTCAACGGCTGGGGGTGCAGGGACCTCAGAAATGGGCACATCCTCGGCCAGATCAAGGAACTGGCTGGGTGACGTGCGTTCGCTCGCTTCTGGCGCTTCATTAAGCGGAACGGTCATAGCGCTCGCTGCCGGCTGATCATCGGTACGGCCGATCCGCGCACGGAACTTTCCGAGCAACCATGCACGCCTCACCACGCTGAAAGAAGGCTTGAAGACGAAGCGTGGATACGCCGACGCCAGTATTGTACCGGAATTTGCCCGTCAATCCTTGTGTTCTGCCGACCCAATGTGGCGTACACCGAAGTTCAATCCTACGTTCGTTCGCGGAGGAGCGGTCGCGTCAGGCAGGTTGGACCCCCAGTTCGGTTGTGGCTGATCTCATCACCGGCGTAGAGCGTAACGTGACAGCCGGCAGCTTCCAGGCGCTCAGCGGTGATGCGGTTCTCGCGCAGCAGCACGCAGCGGCGCGGCCCAGTTGCCAAGACATTGCAGCCTTGCGTTACGAACTCGTCGTCGGGAATATCGACGCAATGCACGCCGCGTGCTTCCAGAAGTTCGAGCAGGCGCACTGCCATCAGTGGCCGATAGACCACCGCCAGATCGCGATCGAGCATGCTGATCAACGACAGCAAGTGCAGGCACTCGCCGGCGCCGTGCCAGTGCGGGAGATCGAACGCGACCACGTCGACGCCCCGCGGGGCCAGCATGGCCTGCAACTGCGCGATCCCCGCCGCGTTCGTGCGGTAGCCATGCCCAACCGCCAGCGTATGCTCATCCACCCACAACGTATCGCCGCCTTCAACCCGGCCCGGCGGCACGATGCGCCCAACAATGGGGATGCACAGCTCAACCAAGGTGTGCTCGACCTGTGCAACCTCGCCTTAACGCAGTGGTTTGCCCATCCGGCAGAGGATCGCCCCAGCGTCCGTCATAATCACCGGGTCGAACGGGAAGATCGCATCGGCTAACCCAGAGTCATCGATCTCACCCGCTATCACCTCGGCCCCAGCTGCGCTGAGTATTTCTCGAAAAGCGGCGTGCTCGCGGACGGCTAGCTCGTGGTCAATCGGGCGCAAATAGCCAAATGCTTCCCAGGAGACGCTTGGCGCTGGAGGCACTGGCGGGAAGACCAGTACCCGCTTCAGCACGCCACTCATCGATTGCCCGCCCCAGGCAGTCATGTTCCAACCTTCCTCGGATACGTGCCGCCTCGTCGTTGCCCGTTCACATCACCTGACTACGCTCCGTACTGGGCGCTACCTCAACCGTCCGCAGGCCCAACACCTCGCGCGCTTGGAGATAGCGCATGATGTCTCCACGCGTGACGATGCCAACGAGCGTGTCTCCATCCAGCACCGGCACCTGGTTCAAACCTCGACGGCCGATTGTGTCCAACGCATCCTCCAGGGTTGTTGTTGGACGAAAGACCTGCAACTTGTCGCGTGGTGTCATGACCTCGCGCACCACACGGTTTGAACGCTGCTCGGCGGGTACATCCTTCACATCGGTGAGCGATACGAGCCCGAGTACCCAACCATCAGCAACCACCGGCACGCCGCGCACATTCTGCTTGAGAATGTAGTTGTCGATCAGGTCAGCGATTGTCACGCCCGGCTCGACCGTTACTGGATGGCGGTCCATTAGGTCGCGGACAACGACGCCGCTGGTCAATTCGCGTTGCACCACCGAAGCATAGCCCTGGCTCGCGGCGTTTTGCAGGAACCAACCCAACGCGATGCTCCAGAGGCCGTTCCCCAATGCGCCATTCAATATCGCGATGATGCCGAAGACAAAGAACAGTGTCCCAATACCGACGCCAATCGCACTCACCACCCCGGTCGCCCGGCGCATATTGCCGGTCGCTTTCCAGATCAACGCCCGCAGCACGCGCCCGCCATCGAGCGGGAACCCGGGGATCAGGTTGAACACTGCGAGCGCCAAGTTGATGAATGCCAAATAGCCAAGCAGCGCCGCGAGCTGTTCACTCGTCGAACCAAACGCTGCCCATAGGCCGGCAAAGAGGATCGACAGGAGCACACTTGCAATCGGCCCGGCAATCGCAATCTTGAACTCATCACCTGGTTTGGCCGGTTCGCGAGAAATTGTGGCGACACCGCCAAAAATGAAGAGCACGATGCTCTCAACCGGGATGTGCTTGCGTTGTGCCACCGTCGCGTGCGCGAACTCGTGCACGATCACTGACCCGAACAGCAGCACAACCGCGGCAACAGCGATGCTCCAGTACTGCGCATCGGACCAGTCGCTGTACATATCCGGGAACTGTTGCGTCGCAAGGATCGCGGTAAAGATGGCAAAGACGATGAACCAGGAGTAGTGGATGCCTAACTCGATACCCCGGATCCGTCCCAGGCGAACCGATGCTTCCATGACGCGCTCCCTGTCCGGCTACTGCACGTTTCTCGCTCACACGGCACTGGGAGCATACTCTGTCAATGGACGCTGCGTGAAGTTACAGGCTGTTATCCCGCCACCGCACTGCGCGCCGCCTCGCGCCGTTCGTTGAGCCGGCCGATTTCCCGCTCCAGGGCGCCGATGCGATCCATCAACGGACTGAACCAGAGGCTGTCGTCCATCGGAGTCTGTGGTTCTGCTTCCGGCTGCTCGACCAACTGCGGGTAACGTGGTTCTTCCGCGGCAGCAGGCATTTCACCAAGCTCGACTAAGGCGACGTGCCCATCCGCCTGGGCAGCGGTAGCCGCGTTACGGTGTGCCAGGCGCGCCTGACGCAGCACCTCCTCTGCGTTGCTGTGCCCACCCCAAGCCAGCGCAATACCGACACACGGAGTCAATTCAACGGCCTGCCCCGCCAGCACAAACGGCTCGCTCAGGTCAGCAACAATGCGCCGCGCCACTGCCAACGGCTCATCCGCGCGGGTGAACCCTTCGATGATCGTGCCGAACTCCTCGGCTCGTAGCCTGCCTACGGTATCTCCAACGCGCAGGCAGCGCAGTAAGCGCTCGCCAATCTGGCGGGCCGCCTGCTCGAGTGCACCGTTTCCATACAGCCCATCGAGGTCGGCGCCATTTTCAACGTCGATAACCATCGCGACGACCGACTCTCCCCGGCGGTGGGCCAGTTGCAACGCATGGTCCAGGCGGTCCATGTAGAGCGCGCTGTTCGGTAGCCCCGTCGTGGCGTCGCGCAGTGCCGCTCGAACAGCGTGTACTGTGTCGTTGGCGACGAGAGACGCAAGCAGCACGATGCCGCGCACATGCGGGTCATCGAGCTTGCTGACCGCCCGCAGTCGCAGGCGCCGCCACGACTCACCGCCCATGCGCAGTCGCGCGGTGATCGCTCCCGTCGGTCCATCAGTGCTGGTAGCCTGTGTCGAAAGGCTGAGCAGCTCAGGCGCATCATCAAGATGGAATAAGGTGAACGCCGATACGCCGATCAGCTCACCCGGCTTGCACGCCAGCCATTCCTCGACGGAGGCATCGACATCCTGGACCATGCCATCGCGCGCGAGGACGATCAATGCTTCCCCATCAAGCACGATGTCGGACAACGTGTCGATTACCCGCTCGAAGCGTGGCGCTCGTGCCGCTCGCTCCGCCGACTCGATATGTGTGCGCAGGAGCAATGCATCACCCGGCCAGGAGAGACACTCATTCGCGCCCGCTTCAAGCGCCGCAGTCCGGCCTCCGGCCTCGCAATGGTCGGAAAGGACAATGATCGTGGCGCCCCGTCCACTGGGTATCGCACGGACTCTTCGGCAGAGCTCGGGAGTCGGCATATCAGGCAGCTCTGCGTTGACGACAACCAGCGCATAGGAGTTGCTGGCAAGCGCCTGCAAGGCGTCAGCTGCCGCTATACCTGTCGTGACAGCGTGTCCTCGGGCTGAAAGCGCGAGTTCCAACAGGCTACGCGTATCGTCACTGGGTTCAATCAACAGAATCTGCAGTTCGGCCCCAATCGCGGTCATGTCCTCGGTGACGATGCCCATATTCGACCGACCCTAACCTTCCCCTGGCTGCCGCGCTCGCACCAAGCGACAGCCGGGCGATCCGCTGTCAGCATGCCGCATGCTCGCAGTATGGTTTTGGAAGCACCCGGGAGTAAGAGGAAGAAGGTCCCGAAAGCGCGCACCGGACGCCACGTTACACCTAGACATGCTAGAGAGCCCGGAATTGACGCCCGAACAGATGTTCGCTACAGTTGCTGCATTCTGATGGACGTGCAGATGCAGGACGAGCGCAACGGTCAAGCAAGCCAGACGGACGATCCAGCGGTGACACAGCCGCCATTGTTCGACCTGTCGTCCAACGGCGCGTTCGGTCCTCGCATCAGCGGCGTTGGCCCGCTCACGCCAACATCGCAGTTGCCGGTCGCGCGCTTCTGGTATCGCCGGCATCTTGAGCAGTCGCAGCACCCGAAGAACACCGTCGAATCGTATCTCTACGATCTATCGGTCCTCGAGCAGACCATCGGCCTCAAGCCGATCAACACGATCACCGCCCGCGATATCGCCCACTACCTTGGCGAAAGCAACACCCGGTCGACGCGCAAGAGGCGCCTGACCTCCGCCAGCGGATTTTTCAAGTGGCTGGTCCATACCGCGCGCATGCTCGATGACGATCCCACCGCCTCGTTTTACCCGGACCATATCCCGCTCAAGACGCCGCGTCCGCTCTTTGAGGCGGAACAAGACGCGCTCCTCACAGCGGCGCGCAACGATTCGACGCGCGCGGCAGCAATGGTCTGGCTCATGCTCCGGCTGGGACTTTCGCGTGGTGAAGTGCTGGGCCTGCGAGCAGACCACATCGATATCGCCGACCCGTCGCAGCCCGTCGTGTACGTCTTCTACGACAACCCTCGCTGGAGTGGGAAAGAACGCAAGCTGGAAGCCAGCAGCGACTTCACCGACCTCTACCTGGCGTTCCAGGCAGAGCACCACGCCACAGGTCAGCTCTTCGAATTGCTCCCGCAATCGGTGAACAAGCTCGTTGAACGGGTCGCCAGAGCCGCCGGAATCACACGGCAGATCTCCCCGCAAACGCTGCGCGACACATGGGCAGTGGAACAAGCCCGCGCCGGCGCGACGGAAGAACAGCTGCTGGCCATGCTTGGCTTGGCCGACGACTCGCGCAACCGCATGAGCGTGCGCCGCTACCTCAAGCTCGCCGCTCCGCCGGTCAACAGCGATGCCCAGGCCCGCCATTGAACTCCGCTAACAGTTCACTCCCTGCCGATGACCACGATCCGATGCCCAGCGTTCCTGCTGCTTCTCGCACGCATGATTGACAACCCGGCCAGGCGGGGCAGCAGCCGCCTGTCGCTCAACTCGTGCCACGCAACGACAAGTCCAACAGTGCGTCGGCAAGCTGCAACAGTTCATCTCGGCCTCGCAACGTGTCGAGCCAGCGTTGGGGAATGGCCCCCAGCCCCCAGCGCGCGCCAGCCAGCGCTCCGGCGACCGCGCCAGTCGTGTCGGCATCGTCGCCCAGATTGACGGCCGCGACGATCGCTTCTTCCAACGACGAGTGGCGCAACACTGCCCAGAATGCGCTCTGAAGTGTCGCCAACACCCAGCCCCCTGCTTTGAGTGTATCGGCGCGTTGTTGCGGTACGGCCAGGAGTGCCGAGCG
>QEUZ01000201.1 GCA_003577355.1 Chloroflexota bacterium
ATCCAGGGGGAAGGGGCGATGATCGGCCGGCAAACGCACTTTGTGCGCTTCGGCGGCTGCGACTATGCCTGCTCCTGGTGCGATACGCCGTATGCCGTTGAGCCGGCACAGGTACGTGCCAACAGCGTGCGCATGGGCGCCGCTGCCATCGTGGAGCGGCTGCTGGAGCTGAACCCGCACACGCCGTGGGTCACCCTCTCCGGCGGGAACCCGGCGTTACAGCGCATCGACCCACTGGTGGACGCCCTGCACGCCGCCGGCTACCAGATCGCGGTCGAGACCCAGGGTTCACGCTACCGCACCTGGCTGGAACGGGTGGACCTGGTGACGGTGTCCCCCAAACCACCATCCTCGGGCATGGCGACGAATTGGGACGACCTCGCGCGCTTCATCCATCTACCGGCGGCGAACCTGAAGGTGGTGGTGTTCGACGAAGCGGACTTTGCCTACGCCTGCGAGGTGCAACGCCGCTTCCCAGACACCCCGCTCTACCTGCAAGTCGGCAACGCTGTCGGCCACGACGACACGGCGACGTTGCTGGCGAAGCTCGACTGGCTGTCCCAACGCACCTTGGCGGAGCCGTCGATGCGCGCGGCGGTTGTGCTGCCACAGTTGCATGTGCTGCTCTATGGCAACCGGCGAGGGGTGTGAGCGATGGAGCTGTTCAAGGAGTTCATGTTTGAAGCGGCCCATCGCCTGCCGAACGTACCGCCCGGCCACAAGTGCGCCCGCCTGCATGGCCACTCGTTCAAGGTCACGATCCATGTCGAGGGCGACGTTGACCCCCACACCGGTTGGGTGATCGACTTCGCCGAGATCAAGGCCGCTTTCCAGCCGCTCTACGACCAGCTCGACCACTATTACCTGAACGAGATCGACGGCCTGGAGAACCCCACCAGCGAAGTCCTCGCCCGCTGGATCTGGACCCGCCTCAAACCCACCCTCCCCGCGCTCAGCCAGGTCACCATCCACGAAACCTGCACCTCCGGCTGCCGCTATCGCGGTGAGTGACGACCAGATCAACGGCTCAGTGGCTACCAGTATCCGCGCCCCGCAGCATGCCGCCGGTGCGTGAAACAGGGGGAGCCAGACGACGATCACGGACTTGGACGAGGGCAGGGCGGCAAGCGGCTGGCCAGCGGCATGAGAGCTCCGAAGCCGTCCCCTTGCTTGAGGAGGCGTCGCACGGATGTGGCCAGATATCGTGACTGGGGACAAACCCCATAGCACGAGCGCGCTCCGCAACTGGTTGACACGCCAAGAGGTCGGAGCCGTTATCCCCGATAGCGGCAACGAAACCGCCCGACGACCATGACACCTATCAGGTGCGGTCGATCAACCGGTTCAAGCGCTATCGGCGGATCGCGGCCCGCTACGATAAGCCGGTAGAGACCGACCTCGCGATGGTCACAATCCCCTGCATTCGCGAGTGGCGTTCGCTTTGCAAACAGGCCCTAGTGTTCCAACCACCGTCCACTGTCGGGTCAAGGTCGCTCGTTGCATCAGAAAAGCGCGCTTCAGAAAAGGACGATCCCTCCACTGTTCACTGGTCACTCGTCACTGGTCACTCCACTAGTCCTGAGCAGTGGCCTCCAGCTCCACGAGTAGTTCGGGGAAGGCGAGGCGCACCACACCGAGCAGCGTGCCAGGCGGGCTTACTCCGACGGCAGCGAGCCGCTCGGCAAGTACGCTGTAGTGCTCCAGGAACATATCGACGTTCGTCGTATAGATGTTGAGCCGAACGATATCTGCCAGGGCCATGCCCGCCTGGCCGAGGACTTCTTCAAGGTTGTCAAGCGCCATGCTGATCTGCGCCGCCATGTCGCCGGCATGCTGAGGTGTGCCGTCTGCGTCCATTGCGGTCTGACCGGCCAGATGAAGCGTGCGAGTAGCACCCGTAACCAGCTCCGCCTGGTTGAAGCCCATTGCCAGCGACCAAGGCCACGGGTTGATGGCCGTCCTGCGGACTGTCATTGGTGTCCTCCTGATACGGCAAGCGGCGGGCCGAGGATCTCCGCCCCATAGCGAGCGGCAGCCACGGCCATTGCTCCGAAGTCCGGCGGGCCGTCGCCGGTGAACGCCGCCGCAAGCTCAGCGTAGAGCTTGTGAAAGCCTCCGGGCACGTTCACGCCGATCAGCCTTGCCGGTTCCGTGCCGACAGCCATGAAGGTATGCACGACATTGGGCGGCGCATAGATCAGGTCGCCGGGGCCTACCTCGAACTCCTCGTCACCTATACGGAAGAGCAGCTCGCCCTCGATGACGACCTCCCAGGTCGCCCACGGGTGGCGGTGCAGCGGCGGCCCATCGCCCGGCGCCAGTCGCTCCTCGGTTACGTCGGGGGTACTACCATCTCCGGCCCAGAGGAAACGCATGGTGTCGGTTGGCGTGGTCGTGAAGCTGAGCGCTTCAGAGCCCCTGACGAGCAAGCTGTCTTCCTGCACTTTCGTGTTCCTTTCCTGATGTGAACGAAACCGTACAGTACAGTTCCCTTCTTGTCAAGCGTACGGTACAGTTCCCTCCATGGACCGCCGTTCCCGATATCTCCAAGTCGCGCTCGCCCTGTTCCTTGAACGAGGCTTCAATGGTGTAAGCATGGACCAGCTCGTCGCCGCGGCCGGCGGTTCCAAAGCAACCCTCTACCGCTACTTCGACTCGAAGGAAGCGCTGTTTGAGGCAATCATCGATGACATCGCCGCGCCGGCTGTGCCGGCTTCCGACGAGGAGGACTGGTCCGCCGTCGCTCTCGACCAGGGACTACGCATACTGGGGCAAGCGACCGCCGCCGCAGCACTAGACCAGCGGACCATTCACCTTATGCAACTGGCCATCGGCGAGCATGCCCGCTTTCCCCAGCTCGGGCAGTCTCTGTTCGAGCGTGGCCCAGCACGGACATATGCCAGGCTGCGCGCATTCATTGCCGCCAAGGTCAAGGCGGGCGACATCGCCGTTCGAGATCCCCAGATCGCCGCCGAGCAGTTCCTTGGGGGCATTATCGGTCACCAGCAAATGCGTATGGCGCTGGGTCTGCCGCCGCCGTCGCAAGCCGAAATCGCGGCCCGCATCGAGGCTGCCGTTCAAGCGTTCATCGCGACGTATCGCACCTCAGGCGCGGGCACGGCCGACGACGATCGTTAGAGGCCGACATGCTGATATCCGCAATGCGTGGACCAAGGTGACGGCACTCCGGGAGAGGCACCCACCTCGCCTCGGTCCACGGATCGGTCGAGTACGGGGAGCGTGGACTCGTGCTGTTGCCCTGCCGGTGGGTGGTCGGGCAGGCATGCACATGGCTGACCAGGTTTCGTCGGCTGTCCGATGACTATGAGAGCGCCTACTGAAGTCAGGGGCCGGGCTGCACCTGGTTGCCTTCACGACCCTGATGCCTGTCTCTT
Source organism: Chloroflexota bacterium (assembly GCA_003577355.1). Taxonomy (GTDB): domain Bacteria; phylum Chloroflexota; class Chloroflexia; order Thermomicrobiales; family CFX8; genus CFX8. The sequence goes on from QEUZ01000201.1 coordinate 3,396, forward strand.
CAAGAGCCTCACACACTACAGCTACGTCCAACATCTCACCCTGGTTGGCTCGGCTGCCCGGCAGCATGTAACGCCCTTCAGAGGGTGGGTAGGGGTGTCGAACGACGAGCAGTTGTCCGTGGCGTACCCCCAAGGCGCCAACAGACGCTACAGCAAGGGGAGTCAACAGCATAGACTGAACGTTCGTAGCTCATTGGGCGGTTGCACGGTAGTCCATTCTGGGTTCGCACCGAAGGCCGTCGGCAGGCCCTGTTTTGATCAGGTCCTGCCGTTGTGCTTCCGTCCCCATTGACGCTCACCACTGACGCGATAGCATCTCGCGGACCGGAAAACTGAAAGGACGGGAGAAACGTGGCGGCTAGCGTCGGCGTGGGGTTGATCGGCTGCGGGTATATCAGCGACATCTATTTGAAGAACCTCACGGCGTCCGATGCCGTGGTGGTGCGGGCGTGTGCCGATCTGCTGCCGGAGCGGGCGCAGGCGCGGGCGGCAAAGTATGGGGTGGCGAAGGCGTGCGCGGTTGAGGAGTTGCTGGCCGACCCGGAGATCGAGATCGTCCTGAACCTGACGGTGCCGAAGGCGCACTATGCAGTGGCGCTGGCCGCGCTTGAGGCGGGGAAGTCGGTGCATAACGAGAAGCCGCTGGCGCTGACCCGCGCGGAAGGCAAACACCTGCTGGACCTCGCGGCGGCCAAGGGGGTGCTGCTGGGCTGCGCGCCGGATACCTTCATGGGCGGTGGCTTGCAGACCTGCCGCAAGCTGATCGACGATGGGGTGATCGGCGAACCGCTGGCGCTCAACGCCTTTATGCAGGACCACGGCACCGAGGGTTGGCACCCGGACCCGGAGTTCTACTACGAGCCGGGCGGCGGCCCGATGTTCGACATGGGGCCGTACTACCTGACCGCCATGGTGGCAATGCTTGGCCCGGTACGGCGCGTGACGGGTTCCGCGCGGATCTCCCAGCCGGAACGTCTGATTACCAGCCAGCCGAAGGCCGGCACACGCATTCCGGTGCAGGTGCCGACGCATATCAGCACGGTGCTCGATTTCGTCCAAGGGGCGGTCGGCACGTTAGTGACCAGCTTCGACTGCTGGGGGCATCAGCTGCCGCACATCGAGATCTACGGCAGCGAGGGTACGCTCAGCTGCCCGGACCCCAACTACTTCGGTGGCCCGGTGCGCCTGCGCAAAGCGCGCGAACGAGAGTGGCAGGAGGTTCCGCTCGCCTTCGGCCACACCGAGAACAGCCGCGGCATCGGCGTGCTCGACATGGCCGAGGCCCTGCGCACCGGCCGGTTGAACCGCGCCAACGGCCAGATGGCCTACCACGTCCTCGACATCATGCACGCCGTCCACGACGCTTCGGAAACCGGCCAGCACGTGCTGCTGGAAAGCACCTGTGAGCGTCCTCTAGCGAGTGACGAGGGGTTAGTGACGAGGGGTTAGTGATGAGTGACTAGTGGTTCTTGGTGGTTGGAGTGAACGGTCGGTTGGCCATCCATTGCACTGCTGGTACACATGCACCCCGGAACATCTGTGCCGAACCAAATGGAGCAACTACTCATTACTCGTCACTGGTCACTCGTCACTCACCACTCCGCAGCCGCACTCGCACTGTTGGGCCGTAGGCATGGAGGATGGTGAGCAGGGTAGCGATGAAGAAGATGATCGCGCCCATTTCGACCGTTTCTTCGATGGTGACCATAATCTTGTAGGGCATGTTTTCGGTGCCGTGCAGGCCATCGTAGCGGGCCTCGAATACCTCGAAGACGAGTGCTGAGACGACGAAGAGCGCCCCGGCCAGCACAAAGCGCCAGCGGATCGGTGGCGCCAGGTTCCAAACGAAGCGCGCGTAGACCAGCCCAAAGATGAGCAACATCCCGGCGGCGGGGATGACCCAGGCGTAGAGCAGGAAGCCGCTGGTTTGCAAATAGGCATGCAGGACATAGGAGAGCTGGCCGTGGGCGTCGGCGGCGTCGTCGACGGCGAGGGCGAAGAAGACGAGCGCCAGCCCAGCCCAGTACCAGGTGTAGCGATCACCTCGGGCGCGTTTGGCAATAGTGATCAGCGCCAGTAGCGCGGCGGAGATCAGGAACAGGGTGGAGGAGAACCAATTCGCGAACGACGCCTCCGCCCACAGGCCAAACAGCGTGTAGAGGTTGTCGATGCCCATGATCGGGCGGCTCGCGTAGGAACGCACCAGGGTGACGATGATGTGCGCCACGATGATCGTCGCTGCGACCAGCGAGAGCGTCCAGATCACGCCGCGCCGCGTCAGGGTCAGCGCAATCTCGCCAACCGGCTCGGTCCTGACGCGCTCGCGCTCGCGCTTGTGAACGCGCGCGTGTTGTTGCGTACGCTCCTCCGCCGCCCACCGCCGGACTGCGGGGCGTGCATCCTCGCTCATCGACCACTCCGCTTTCACCACCCCCACGCCGCCGTACCCCGGCATGCGCAAAGGACAAGACTACCAGCAGAATGGCCAATTGCGCCCGTGATTGAGCATATTTTCGCGCACTAGCCCTTGCGCTGGATCACCCAGACCTTGCGGACTGTCTCGCTGACATCCCAGGTGCCGCGCCAGCCTTCGTTGGTGACGATCAGGTCGCCAGGCCCGTGCTCGGTCGTCACGCCGTCCGGAGTGGTCAGGGTGAAGCGGCCACGGATGATATGGGCGACCTCCGAGTAGCCCTCGCGGGTGGCGGCGAACGTACCGGGCGTGCATTCCCAGACGCCGATCGACACCGTTTCGTCCGGCGACTTCCAGAGGGTGACCGACGCTTCCTGGACATCTCCGCTCAGGCTGGTCGGCTTGGGGCGGAAGGCGCCCAGGTCGATGCTCTCCAAGCTGGAGACGTGCAAGTTGGGGTAGGCGGCTGTTTCGACCATCTGCATGCTCCTGTCGTGTGCGCGTGCGCGTGCTGCCCATACGCTCTTCTACCCCGTGGCTGCGGGTGCGTCAATGCCCCCGTTGGGATGATAGCCTGCACGCTGTCGCTGTCACGCGCGTGGAAGGGCGGGTCGATGCTCGCGGTAATCTTTGAAGTCTGGCCAGCCGAGGGACGCACGCAGGAGTATCTCGACATTGCCGCAAACCTGCGCCCGCTGCTGGATGAGATCGACGGCTTCATCTCGATCGAGCGTTTCGAGAGCCTCTCGCAACCGGGCAAACTGCTGTCCCTCTCCTTCTGGCGCGATGAAGCGGCACTGGCGGAGTGGCGCAGGCGTGAAGCGCACCGCGCGGCACAGGCGCGTGGCCGGGCGGAGATCTTCCGCGACTATCGCCTGCGCATCGCCGGGGTCGTGCGCGACTACGGCATGCTGGAACGCGACGAAGCCCCAGCCGATAGTCGCGTTGTACATGGGTGAGCGGTCGGTCGCTGTGGTCTCGCTATGTGACGGATTTCCCCGTTGGCCGCAAACGTTCGCGAGGAACCCTCACCCCTGACGCCGCTCTCGGTGTGGCGAGCACACTGGCAGCGAGTCGCCTTACGGCATTCCCCCGCACATCCCCCGGGGGTCTACGCCGGTTCGACAGGGATCGAGGCGCTCGCTCCATGCGGCAGCGACCAGCGACGTTCGCTGCCGGAAGCCCGCTGGTAGGTCACCTCGGTCGCCCGCTCGCCCGGCTCCAGCACAAGTTCGCCACGCATGCCCGCAACGGTGAGTGGGCCAATGCCATAGCGCCGCCCGACGATGTTGAGGCTGGCTGGGAGCATCGGCCGTAGCTCGATCCGCCCCAAGTTGGGCTGTACGCCAGCGATGTGGCGCAGGAAGAAGGTAGCCGTTTCGGCCCCCCAGCCGTAGCCATCGTGGAAGCGGCGCTCGTGGCCCGGCCCCGGCCAGTACTCGCGGGAAACGCCGGGCAACGGCCGGCCGGTGACCTCGGTGCTCGCGTCCGGCGCGTCGATCTCGGCCCAGACACGGGCGACGAGGCGCTGGGCAAACCCTGCTGCGAACGCGTGCTGCCCAAGCGCGCTGGCGGCAGCCAGCACCGTGCCGGACCACGAAGGCCACCAGTTCCAGGGCGGAGCGTCACATTCCGCCAGTTGCCGGGCCAGTCCCGCATGATACCCCTGGTCGAGCAGGGTCAACGCTGGCGTCAGGGAGAGCGGCGAGACGCGGATGCTATCTGTCTGCCAATAGGCCGCCCCGCTCGGTTCCAGAAAGCCGCCGGTGCGGGGGTCGAGGTCCCGGTAGCGCTGGTGTGTCGGGTCCCAATATTCGCGGTTGAGCAGATCGCGGTAGGAGTGCCAGGTCTCCTGCCAGCGGCGCTCGCGTTCCGGTGCGCCGCCAACCTGGCGCCACATGAGCGCGACCAGCCTGGCGCTGCTCGCCAGCGTCGCCGGCAGCTCTGGCGGGCGGTTCTGGCCGAGGATCGCCCCGCCGCCAGTGCCGAGCGGATCGAGACGGGGGTTGTCGTCCTCGCCCGATTCCCAGGTGCAGGCGTAGCTGAGGTAGCCGTCGACCACCCGTTCACGCTGCCACCACTCCAGATACGCCTCCAGCGCCGGCAGCATGCGCGCCACCATGTTGGGTTGGCCATCGCGGAAGACACAGGGCAGGTTGGGGGCCGGGGCCTGGGTCCAGAGGGTTTCCAGCGCGGCGGTGGCGGTGTGCGGGTCGGCGATGGCCAGGCGCGCCATGTCCAGCGAACCTTCGGCGGCGACGGTGCGCGGCCATTCGGCCATCCAGCTCGGCCAGGGGCCGCGGTAGATGCCGCCCGGCGGCTGCACCATCAGGCGGGTCGTCTCCAGGTCGTACTCCCAGCCACGCGCCCACTCCTCCGGCCAGTCGCCGCTGAGGCGCGGGGCGTTGCTCCAGAAGCGCTCGTCCTCGCGCGCCATGTCGTCCGCAGTCCAGACTGGCGGGACGCCGTCCAGCGCGAACCAGGCAATCGACGACGCGCGCACCTCCTGCGAATGCTCACCCAACCCCAGCCGCGCACCGTCAACAAGCGCAACCGCATCCGCAGGCAGCGGGCCATCGAGCCGCCACCGCGCGGTGGCCCCGGCGACGTGCAGCTCAAACCCCAGCGTCTGTGGGCCAGCGCTATGCACTAGCAGCGTCAGCCGCGCCCCGTGCCCTTCCCACTCGATGAGGATGCGGCGCGAGGTGTGTACCGACGCCCAGGTCCGCCCAGCCGCGTTGAAGGCGCGCCGGTCAGCCAGCACCGCGCCATTGGGTAGCGCCAGTTCCGCGAACAGCGCAACAAAGCGGCGTGGCGCGAGCAGCCGGAACCCCGCCCCGATCCGCCGCGGGTCGGTTGCGCCGACCCCGCCAACCGGCTCGTTCCAGGAGCGAGCGTGGTGCCCCGGCGTCCAGAGCAGGCCGTGGGGGGTGTAGGTGGTCATCGCCGGGCGCCTGGCGAGTGACCAGTGACCAG